>WGAH01000650.1 GCA_015489145.1 Deltaproteobacteria bacterium | reverse complement strand
TTCACCGTCCAGGCGCCGGCCAGCAGCGCCCCGGCTGCCCGGGGGGAGACGACCCGCCCCACCCGCTCCACGAGGTCGGGGTACAGCCGCGCCAGGGGCACGAGCCGGGCGAGGTCGGCCTCGGACAGGTCGGGCCGCGCCGGCGGCTCCCCGCCTTCCAGCACCCAGCGAAGCCAGGGGTCCCGCGAGGTCGGCGGCGCCTCGACCGCCGTCATGCCGCCGATCTCGAGGGCCGTGATCGCCAGGTCGGCTCGCTGGCCGGTGGCGCCGAGAAAAGGCGGCTCCCCCACCAGCACCAGCTCCCAGGCCTCCCCGGCACGGGGGCCCGGCGGGGCGGCCTGCCGGCGCTCGTGGACGGCCTCGCCGAGCCGGGTTCGGCACCACAGCTCCGTCCCGTCGGGGCTCCAGCCCACCTCCACGGCCAGGTCCCGGTCCGCCGCGACGGGAAGCGCCTCGCTCTTGGCCAGGCAGGCGCCCTGGATTTCGCGCCGGGCCTGCCTTCCGCTGCCCACCACCGAGAGGTCCACGTCCACCCCCTCGCCCCCGACCCGCCGCAGTCGCAGGCTCGCGTGGGCGCCCCACTCGCCGCGCAGCCAGGTGCCGGAAAGGCGGAGCCAGGCGGGCCCGCCGGTGGCGCGGAGGGGCAGCCGGACGAGGGTCCCGGCGTCCACCGGGAGGCGCAGGCGCAGCCGGCCGTCGAGGAGGTCGTGCTCCACGGCGGCGGGCACCACCGCCTCCAGGGCGGCGGGCAGCGGCCGGCGCAGGTCGAGGGCCAGGTCGGGGGCGGCGCGGGCGGCGACCCATCGCCGGAGCTCGGGTTCGAGGAGGTCGAGGGGGGCCGTCGCCACCGAGGACGGGTCGGCCCGGGCCGCCGCCGCCAGGGCGCGCGCCGCCAGGTCCGGCGAAACGGAGGCGGGGTCGAGGGCCCGGGCGCGCCGCACCGCCTGCCAGGCGCGACCCGGCTGGCCCGCCCGCAGCCAGGCGCGGGCCGCCACCGCCAGCATGGCGGCCCGGGCCGACGGGGAGCCGGCGAGGGCCTCCTCGCAGCTCCGGGCCACCGCGGCATCCAGGCCCAGGGCGTGCTGGAGGGGGGCGCAGGGCACGTCGGTGGAGCCGGGCGGCGGCGCGGGCCAGGCGGGGATTCCCGGGCCGCCGGCGCGGGTGCGCCAGGTGCGCCGCGCCTCTCCCGGCCCCCAGGTGTCGACGATGAAGGAGGGCGCCGACGGCGCGCCCCCGACGGCGCGAACCTCCAGTCCCCGCAGGATCAGCGGGTCCTCGTCGAGCCCCCTTCCGTCCTGGCGGAAGATCCAGGTCGAGTACCCCTCGCCCTCGCCATCGGGCAGGCCGGCGATGAGCTCGTCCACACCGTCGCCGTCGAGGTCCGCCGTCGTCCCCGAGAACTGCACGCAAACCCCCTCGGGCACCCGCAGCGGCACCTCCTGCACCACGGCGAAGCGGCCGCCGCGCGCCTCGGCCACCACCAGGCCGCAGGGCCCGCCGTCCGGCTCGCGCTCCCCGAACACGTCGGGGGCGGGGTGCGAGCGCGTGCGATTCGCCACGACCCGGGCGGGGTGGCCGTCGCGGGCCGGCAGCACGCCGACGAGGTTGAGGTAGCCCAGGCGCCCCGCGGCGAGGGGCTCCAGGCCGTCCGGGACCAGCCGCCAGGCCCGGAGCCCCAGGCCGTCGGGCGGCCCGAGGCTGGCGACCAGCTCGACCGCCCCGTCCCCGTCGAGATCGGCCGCCGCGAGCCCCAGGGGCCACCAGGTCAGGCCCGCCACCCCGGCGGTTCGCTCGACGACGGCCCCGTCCCGCGCTTCCAGGAGCACCGCGGAGGGCCCGCTGCTCAAGAGGAACACGCGCCCGGCGACGGTGAGACCGAATTGCACCGGCCGGGGAAGGCGCTCGACGATGCGCCGGGCCCCGCCGGCGTCCAGGCGCCAAAGGCCGAGGGCGGGGTCCACGGCGAGGACCGGGTGGCCGTCGCGACCGCCCTGGAGCACGGACCAGCCGGCCGGGAGGCGCCACCCACGGACGTCGTGGCGCGGCGCCGAGATCCCGGCATCCACCACCGGCGGGTGGTCGGCGTCCGCCGTCCAGGCGAAGCCGCCGACGGTTCCGTCGAGATCGACGGGACGGGCGGCGAGGAAGGGCGCGACGAGGGCGCGGGCGGCCGGGTCCGCGCCCGCCCCGGCGAGATCGCGGCGGGCCAGGGCGGCACGGGCGCGCAAGGGGTCGTCCGGGGGAAAGGCCCCCCAATCCTCCGCGTCGTGGAGCGCGAGGAGTCGCTGCACCACCTCGAAGCGGCGGGCGCGCCAGGCGGTATCCGCCAGCACGCGCAGGTCGGCCTCCCGCCAGCGGGCGTCCGGCGCGTCGCTCACCGCCTCGGCCCGGAGGCTGAGGGCCGCGTCCACGTCGGCACGGGCCAGCGAGACCTCGGCGAGGGCGGCCAGGGCCTCCTGCCGGGCCTCCGTGCGGCGGGCGCCCCCGCTGGCGACGAAGTCCCGCACCCGCTGCAGCGCCGCCTCGCCCGGACCGTCGGCGCCGCTCTCCAGCCACTCGTCGCGCAGGGTGTCCCAGCGCGCCGCCGCCGCCCGCTCCCGCCAGGCGCGCTGGGCGACCGCGCCGCTGGCGAGGAGCCCGGCCACCAGGGCCGCCCCGACGAGGGCGGCCACGCGCACGTCCCTCTGCCGCAGGGCCACCCGCACCCGGGCGGCGCCGACCCCGGGCAGCACGGCGAGGCTCCCGCCCTTCCGCCAGCGGTCGAGGAGGTCGGCCACCGCCCCGGCGCTGGGGAGCCGGTCGGACGGCTCGTGGGCCGTCGCGAGGGCCGCGATCCAGGCGAGCGCCCGCGGGGGCGGCTCGGTCTCGGTGCTTCCGGGCCGCGTCCAGGCCTCGCCGGCGAGCAGGCTCGCGAGCACCCGCCCCAGGCTGTAGACGTCGGCGAGGGGCCACCGCTCCACCGCGCCGGAGAGCTGCTCGGGCGCCATGTAGGCCGGGGTGCCGAGGGCGGCCGGGCCGCGGGTGAGGCGGGTGGCCTCGTCGGACAGGGCGAGGCCGAAATCGGTGAGCAGCGGCCGGCCGTCCTCGGTGAGGAGGATGTTGCCGGGCTTGACGTCGCGGTGGCTGATGCCCCGGGCGTGCAGCCGGTCGAGGGTGCGCGCCACCTCGGCGACGACGCGGGCGAGCTCGCACCAGGGCGGGCGCACCGGGGACGCGAGGACGTCGGCCAGGGAGGGGCCGCGAACCAGAGGCATGGCGTACCACGGGGCCCCGTCCGGGGTGAGGCCCGATGCGAGCACCGGCACCAGGCCCGGGTCGTCGAGGCGGGAGGCCACGGCGATCTCGCGCTGGAAGCGGGCCCGCTGCGCCGGGCTCGCCCAGGCGCCGCCCCGCAGCACCTTGATCGCCACCGGCTCGCCCGAACCCTCGATGGGATCGGCCCGGTAGACCACCCCCCCACCTCCGCGCCCGATGACCTCGGCGGGCCGGTAGCCGGGAAACCGGCTCGCGGGAGCCGGGGCGGAGACGGCCGGGGACGGCGGGTCCGCCTCCCAGGAGCCGGTGGCGCCGGCGGACCGGAAGACGGCGTCGGACCAGGTGGGCTGCGCCGCCCCCCGAAGCGCGGCCCCCAGGTCCGGGGGACCGCTCTCGACCCGCGGGGGCCGGCCGGCGTCGTCGAGCCGGCCGCTGCACCACCACAGGCCGCCGCCCTCGGCGCGCACCGCCAGGCCGCAGCGGGCGCAGGGCCGGCTGCCCGGGGGCGCCTCGGCCCAGGCGACGGCCCGCGCGCAGGCCCGCGGCGGCTTCACGGCACCTCCCCCGCGACCGGCCGGCGGCGCTCCCGGAGCCTCCGCGTCGGGGCCGACGACGCCGGTGGAGGCAGCATCCGGGGCGAGGAGGAAACCATCGGGTGCGCGCAGGCTACCGCGAATGCCCCCCCCCTTGGAAGCTCGGTGGGCGACGACCGGCTCAGGCCCCCTTCGGCGGCACGAGGCTCATGGCGCGTTCGGCCATGGCGGTGATCGTCAGCGAGGGGTTGACGCCCGGGTTGGCGCTCACGGCGCTGCCGTCCACGACGTAGAGCCCCTCGTAGCCGTGGACCTGGTGGTCGGGGCCGATCACGCCGGACTCCCGGTCGGCGCCGATGCAGGCCCCGCCGAGGATGTGGGCGGTGGTGCTCACGCCGAACAGCGTCTCGACGAAGGAACCGAAGGCCACCCCGCGCATCTTGTCCTCAAAGCGCCGGGCCAGGTCGGTGGCCTCCTCCATGAAGGCGGCGGGAGCGGGCCCCTCGCTCAGGGCGCTCGCCAGCCCCCGCGTCCACAGCCGCCAGCCGTGCCGCCCGAGCTTCAGGCGCAGGAAGCCGTCGAGGGTCCGCATGTAGAGCAGCACGGTGCTGTGGCGGGCGAGGTCGGGCCGGAACCACGCCCGCAGGTAGCGCAGGGGCCGGCGGGCGAGGTCGGCCGCCATGCGCCGCAGGCGCGCGCCGAGGGTGGGCCCCGGCGCGTGGGGCAGGAGCAGCAGGCGGAAGAAGCCCGAGCCCCGGCCGTAGCGCACGGGCTCGACGTGGGAGTGGTCGTCGGTGTGGAGGATGGATCCGATGGCGATGCCCCGGCTGTGGTCCACGTCGCCGCGCTCGGACAGCAGGTAGATCAGCGCCTCGGAATTGGTGCGGACCAGGTCGCCGGTGCGGGGCGAGAGCGCGGGCAGGCCGTCCGGGTCCTCCTTCATGCGGAGCAGCAGCTCGACGGTGCCGAGCACGCCGCCGGCGAGCACCACCCTGCGGGCGGTGAACCGGCGCCGACGCCACCGGAAGGGGCCGAGCCGGGTCCGGGCCTCGACGGCGTAGCCGCCTCCCGCCAGGGGGCGCACCGCGGTGACGCGGGTGTCGGCGAGCACGCCCGCGCCGCGCTTCTCGGCCAGGTACAGGTAGTTGCGGTCCAGCGTGTTCTTCGCCCCGTGCCGGCAGCCGGTCATGCAGGCCCCGCACAGGGTGCAGCCCGAGCGCGGCGGCCCCTCGCCGCCGAAGTAGGGGTCGGGCGTCTCGACGCCGGGTTCGCCGAACCAGACGCCGACCTCGGTGGGGCGGTGGTGCTCGGCGCGGCCGAGGTCGCGCGCCACCTCGGCGAGCACCGCGTCGCCGTAGCCCGGGTGCGGGTTCGGGGTGGCGCCGAGCATGCGCTTCGCCGTGGCGTAGTGGGGCGCCAGCTCGGCCTCCCAGTCGGCCAGTCCCGCCCAGCTCCCGAGGCGGAAGAACTCCGGCCCGGGCACGGGCAGGGTGTTGGCGTAGACCAGCGAGCCCCCGCCGACGCCCACCCCCGAGAGGATGCTGACGTGGGGCAGGAAGGTCAGGCGCTGGATGCCGCGCAGCCCCAGCAGCGGCAACCACAGCCAGCGCCGGAGGTCCCAGTTCGTGCGCGGAAAGTCGGCGGCCCTCCAGCGCCGCCCCTGCTCCAGCACGAGCACGGAGTAGCCCTTCTCGCTGAGGCGCAGGGCGGAGACGCTGCCCCCGAAGCCGGAACCCACGACGATCCAGTCGTGGTCGAAGTCCCCGGGGGCGGCATCCTCCGAGGGGCCGGGCGCGTCGTCGCGAGGGGCGGTCATGGCGGCTCCCGGGGGCATCATACCGGCCGGGCCGCGGGCGCGGCTCCCGGCCCGGCTCTCCGCCTGCTCGCGGCGATGCCGGCGAGAAGCCGCAGCTCCTCGACCGCGCTGCCTCTCTCCTCCTCCTCGATGCCGGCGGTCGGCCGGCGCTCCGCAGAAGCCGCGTCTCGCCGCTTCCATGCCGGCGGTCGGCCGGCGCTCCTGCTCCCCGCCACCCGGGTGGTCCCTCCCGGCCCGGGGTCCGGGTCGTGCCGCGGCGGCGTGGTGGCTTCTCCGAAGTCGCTGTCCCCCGAAAGCCGCGGCCGGGGGTCGACAAATCGGCCGATCCTGTTTTTTCGACGCGGGTGCGTGACGCGAGCGCCGCACAGGTCGGGCCCCATTGTCAAGGGGGGACGCGGCGTCCGGCGGCGGGCTCGCCGAAAACACCGGTTCCACCGTTTCGCCCGGGGAACCGGATCGCCGTCGGTTCGGCGAAATGGCGGCTTTCGCGGCCCGGAGTAGACATTCGTCCGGGACCTGTTCCGCCGGGTCGACACAGGAGGGCCTCGAAAAAACGGGCGGCGGGTCATTGTCGGGGTGGGCACGGCTGTGGGA
>WGAH01000649.1 GCA_015489145.1 Deltaproteobacteria bacterium | reverse complement strand
GGCCGGTGCTGCGAAAAAAGCGGCGTTTCATCGTCTCCCAGGTGCCGCGTCGGCCGGCGAGGCCCCGATTCACACGGCGAAACGGCCAGGATCGGGCCTCCCGCGCGGCCCCGCGGTCATGGCGGGGCCTCCCGCGCGCGGGACCCGCCAGGATGGCCGGCGACGGCCCCCCGGGGGTGCCGGTCCCGCGATGGCGGTGCGACCGACGAGACGGGGATGCGGGCTCCGCGGACGCCGACGGGTGGACGCGGTGAGCCGGCGATGGAGGGGGATGGCGGCGTACCCCTGCCGGCGGGCGCGTGGTCGTGAACGTCGGCCTCTCGCCCGGGCGGCCGCGCCTCATCCCGTCGTTGACCCCAGGCCTGCCGCCGTGCGGCCGGAGCCCGCGAGGAGCGCCGGCCGACCGCCGGCATTCCCGGCGTGCCGCCGCTTTCGCCGGGGCCTTCAACCGGCGAAGGCCCCCTCGGCGAGGAGGCGCAGGGCCCGGAACCAGGGCGCGATGCTCGGCAGGTAGTGGGCCTCGTGGGCGCTGTGGGGACCGACGCCCGACTGCCCCCACACCAGGGCGGCGCAGCCCTCGGGGGCGAAGCGGGCGGAACTGCCGGCGAGCTTGCCCCGGCCGAGCATCGCCGCCGGGGTGCGGCCGGCGGCGCGGGCGGCGGCCTCGACGACGGCGGCCACCCGGGGGTCGGCCGGGTCGGCGGCCACCGGGCCCTCGGCGTTGAGCCAGTTCACGCGCACGTCGAGGTCGGCGGCGGCGGCGTCGAGGATTCGCCGGGCGCGGGGGATGTCGCCGGGCCAGGCCGGGCGGATCTCGAAGCCCGCCACCGCCCGCCGGGGCGCGATGTTGAAGTTCCCCTCCTGCCCGCCGAGCAGGTAGCTGACGCCGAAGGTGGTGCGCCAGGCCCCCTCGGCGCGGCCGTCGGCGAAGGCGGCTTCGAGCCGGCGGGCCAGCTCGACGAGGCGGGCGACCGGGGGCCGCCGCCGCAACATGCCCGTGTGGGCGCTCGCCCCCTCGGCCTCGACGTGGATGCGGCAGATGCCCCGGTTGCGCGGCTCGACCAGCCCCGCCGGGGAGGCCCCCTCGCCGGTGCGCTCGCCGGCGACGAGGAGCCGGGGCGCGTAGCCGAAGCGCGCCCGCAGGGCGGCGAGGACGTGGGGCGTGCCCCAGGGCTCCGTCTCGGCGATTTCCTCGTTGCCCACCACCAGGAAGCCGATGCGCGGCGCCGGCCGGCCCCCGCGCCGCAACGCCGCCCGCTCGGCGAGGAAGGCCAGCGCGCTGGCGACCACCGTGAGCATGTCCGCCGCGCCGCGCCCCCGCAGCCAGTCGCCGTCCACCACGGCCTCGAGCTGATCGGGGCGCTCGGGGAGCACCACGTCGTAGTGCCCCACCAGCAGCATCTCGGCGCGCGGGGCCGAGCCGGGCGCGCCGGCGTCGCAGTAGAGAGCCGGGAAGCGCCCGTCCTCCTCGAAGGCGATCGCGTTCAGCCCGGCCTCGTCGGCGAAGCGCCGCAGGATGCCGAAGGCCCGGGCGACGCCGTCCTCGTGGACGCGCGGCCCGGTGGTGATGGCGCCGGCGCGCACCAGCTCGCGGGCCAGATCGACGATGGCCTCGGTGGGGACGGGTGCTTCGACGGTGGGGGCGCGGCTCAACGGTCGTCCTCCAGGGCGGCGAGGCTCTCGTGCAGCCGGTCGAGGGCGGCGCGGGTGACCTCGGGGGCGTTGGCGTAGCTGAAGCGGATGAAGTCGGGCTGGTGGAACACGTTGCCGTGGATGACGGCCAGGCCGCACCGCGTCGTGAGCCAGCTCTTGAGGTCGGCGGCGTCGCGCACGCGCTCGACCCGCTCGCCGGTGTCCGGGTCGAGGAGCGGCCGGTCGGCGGGGAAGCGCCGCCCGATCCAGGGCCAGGCGTTGATGAAGGCGTAGTAGCCCTGGTCGGCGATGAAGCGGTGGCCCCAGGCCCGCAGGCGCTCGCGCAGGAGGCGGCGGCTGGCGGCGGTGGGCTCGACGACCCGCCGCACCCAGGGGTGGCGCGCGGGCTCCGGGGCGCCGTAGACCGCCAGCGCCGCCGCCTCGCCCAGCGCGTTCGGCAGCACGGTGTGGGTGGCGATGCCCTTGAGGCGCCGCACG
>WGAH01000648.1 GCA_015489145.1 Deltaproteobacteria bacterium | reverse complement strand
GACCTGGAGGCCGGCCCGACCCCCGGCGCTCAGGCCGGCCTCCAGGTCCCCGCCTCCACGGCGGAGGTAGCGCGCCTCCCCCGCGAGGTTGGCCGCCGCCACCCACGGCGCGTACACCACCGCCTGGAGGTGCCGCGCCAGCCCCACCTCGGCGTAGAGCGCCGCCGTGTCCCCCCGGTAGGCGAGCCCCTCGACCGGCCGGCCCTCGGGGTCGACGTAGCGGTCCGAGGCGAAGCGGAGGGCGGCGGCCTTGACGTAGGCCGCGCCCGGCTCCTGGAGCCACGGGCCCGCCAGGGCCCGCGCGACCGCCCACAACACCAGCAGGACCACGGCTTCCTCCTCGCCCGCAGGCGGGTCGTGGAGGGGGATGCCGGCGAGCCGCGGCGGATTCGGCCCGAGACAGGAAAAAGGAGAAGGCCGGGCCTCCTGCAAAGCCGAATGTGGGGGGGACGCACTCGGCAGGCGGGCAGGAGGTCCCAGCCATGAGGTCGCGTGCAGCGCCGCGACACCCTCATGCTAACCGAGGTGTCGAGGCCGTGTCAAGAAAACGTCAACGAGTCGCGCGGCGCCCCGCCCGGCGGGGCGGCCGGCTCACTCGGGCATGGGCGCGCCGCCGCAGAAGGGCTCGCCGTCCTCGCTCGCCCGCAGCTCGTCCTCGAGGATGCTGTAGCCCCACTTGTCGCGGCGGATCTTGTCGATCTTGAACTCGCCGCGCACCAGCACCCAGGCCTCGGCGTCGCTGCCGTAGTAGAGCACCTGGAAGTCGCCCTCGGCGGACCCGCCGGGCTCGAGGTCCGAGCCGTCCTTGATGCGGATCCAGGAGCTGTGCATCTCGATCCAGCCGTCGAGGCCGGCGTCGTCGCGGTCGACCGGGCGCCAGAGGTTGTCCTCGACGCGGAACTGGAAGGCCGGCTCGCCGTCCACCTGGGCGCCGCCCACCTCGACCAGCTCGTTGCTCCACGCCTGGGCCATGGCCTCGTACTCGGGCACGACGGCGCTGTAGTCGTAGGTCTTGGGATCGTCGTGATCGACGACGTTGTAGAGGGGCACCGAGTTCTCGCTGAACTCGTCGGCGGCGAACTTGGCGTAGCCGTAGCCGGCGGCCCACTCGCTCGGGAAGTACCAGACCTCGCCCTCGTCGGGGTTGGCGCTGGCGGGCGGTTCCTGGTAGCCGAGCGCGTTGAGGTAGTAGAGGGTGTAGCCGTCCTCGTCCTCGGACCAGCCGTCGATCCAGGGCTGGCCGTCGACGTACTCGATGACCGGGTTGCCGTCGGCGTCGTCGGTGCACTGCACCGGCGCGAAGTCCGGGTCGATCGAGATGGCGAAGCGGAAGTCCGCGCCGTCGCCGAGGTCCTGGTGGACGGTGATCTGGAAGTTGTTCTCCCAGTTGTAGAGGGCCTCGACCCGCCAGGGCTCGATGGGGGCGGTGGTGGCGTAGTAGCCGTCGCTCTGGAACTCGGTGAAGTACTCCAGCGCGTCGACCCGGTCGCACTCGGCCTGCATCTCGTCGAGGACCGCCATGCAGTCGGCATCGTCGGGGTTGCAGTCGCCGCCGATCCAGCGCGGGTCGGTGGGGTCGTCGTCCTCGCGGGGGCCGATGTAGCCGTCGTCCCAGTCGCCGGCGTCGGCGTCCCAGCCGCGGCCGCTGCACTCGATGACGGTGGCCTTGTCGGTGAGGCCGGAAACCTCGTCGTCGAGGATGGTCGTGGAGTTGTTGGCGGGAAGCCACGCGAACCACTGTCCGGTGACCTCGCCGTCCATGGGCGCGCAGCCGGTGAGAGCCAGGGCGAGCAGGGCGATCATGTCCGTCTCCGATGGGGGTTCCCGCGGCTTCCGCCCGCCGTCGGGTCGCGGGCGGGGGGGAAGGCTTGTTGTATACGGTGCTCCCGTTTCCCGGTCAAGCGCCGGCGAAGGTGGCGGCCAGTCCTTCCCGCGCCGTGGGGTAGCGCCACTCGAACTCGAGCTCGTCGGCCATCCGGTCGACCCGCACCCGCACCGAGGCGGTGAACAGCTTGAGGTTGTCGGGCGTGAAGCGGGGCGTGCGGCCGAGGCGGGCGCCGAGGGCCTCGACGCGGCGCGCCACCCCCATCTGCACGTAGCTCGGGATCCAGGTGGACCAGAAGCGCACCGGGCGGCCGCCGACGTGCTCGTGGACGATGGCGTAGAAGTCGCGGAGCGGCACCGGCTCCGGGTCGGCGAGGTTGTAGATCTCGCCGTCGCCGCCGGCCTCGAGCACCCGCAGGATGCCGCCCACCGCGTCCTCGACGTGGATGGTCGGCACGTAGTTGCGGCCCTCGCCGGGCAGGAAGGCCCGCCCCCGGCGAATCGGCTCGGCGAGGGTGAAGGGGAAGCCCGGCCCGTAGACCGCCGCGAGGCGGACGATGCGAACCGGCAGGCCCTCCGCCTCGTGGGCGTCGAGGAGCGCCTTTTCGGCGGCGAGCTTGCTCGCCCCGTAGCGGGTGTTCGGGTGGCCGGGCATGTCCTCGGGACACCACAGGCCCGACCGGTCGCCGTAGATCGCCACGCTGCTGGTGAACAGCAGGGCGTCGAGCTCGGCGCCGGCGCGGCGCACGGCGTCGACGAGCCGGCGGGTGCCCTGGTGGTTGAGGCGGTCGGCGGTCATCGCGCCGGGCCCCCGCAGCCCCCCGGCGAGGTGCATCACCGCCCGGGCACCGGCCAGGCCCCGGTCGAGGGCGGCGTCGTCCTCGAGGTCGCCGACGATCGGCTCCGCGCCGGCCTCGCGGACGAGGCGGGCCTTGTCCTCGTCCCGGACCAGGCCGGCGACCGACCAGCCGTCGGCCACCAGCCGGCGCAGCAGCGGCAGGCCGACCCGACCGTTCGCGCCCGTCACGAAGATTCGCCTGTCCATCGTTCCTCCCGGCCCGCCCTACCGCCCGGCGGGGGCCACGTCCACCTCGACCCGGGCGACCTCCCGGAAGGTCGGGTAGCCGTCGAGGTGGTGGTGGGCGGCGTTGTCGGGGCTGATGCGGTGGTGCTCCACCACCAGCCTCGCCCGGGCGCCGCCCTCGGGCATGACCGCCCGAACCCGGATGTCCCGCGACTCGCCGGGGGCCAGGCGGTTGTCGTCGAGCTTGCGGGCCTTCGGCCACCACTCCCAGCGTTGACCCACCCGCGCCTCCGCGGAGCCGATCACCACCCCGTCGGGGTCGAGGATCTCGAGGCGCACGAGGAGGTAGCGTTCGGGATCGCCGGTGGGGAGCGCGTGACCGGCGCGGGCGTTCGCGTAGTGGCCGACGACGACGAGCTCCTCGCCGGGCGCCACCGATCCGGGCGGGTCGAGGCTGGCCTCCACCCCCGGCCGCCAGTCGGCCCAGGCGGCCTCCTCGGCGGGACCCCGGGGCGCCTTGGGGATGCCGCTGCCGAAGAAGACGTGGCGGGCGCTCGAGCGCGGCTGGCCGCCGGCGGCCACCGGGCGCTCCACCCGCGGCATGTGGCAGTCCTGGCAGGTGCGCTCGATGCCCGCCCGGCGGCGCTCCTCGCCGGTGTTGAAGGAGCAGACCAGGGCGTCCTCCAGCCGCGCCACCGCCTGGTGGCAGCCCTGGCAGAAGGCCGGGTCGCGCAGGCCCGGATCGTAGACGGTCGGGTGGGGGGCGGAGACCTCGGGGTCGGGGACCGCGATGCCCTCCTGGCGCCAGTGGCAGCCCAGGCAGGTGATGCCCTCCTCCCGCAGGGCCGGGTCCTCGGCGGGATTCGGGCGGCGTTCCGGGTGGCGGAGATCGCCGGTGAACCGCGTGAGCTCGGGCTGCTGGTTGGAGACCGGCAGGTGGCAGTTGATGCAGAGCCAGGCGATCTCCGGGTCCTTGGCGAGCTCGGCCTGGTACTGGCGGTCGGTCCAGGCGTGGGCGTGGGTGCTCGCCCGCCACTCGGCGTACTGCTCGGGGTGGCAGGCGCCGCAGTCGGCCGCGCGCAGGCCCGTCGTGCCGGGGAAGGGGCCGATGACCGGCGTGCGCGGCGCCGTCCAGGTCACCCCCTCGGGCACGGCGGGGGCGTCCCCGGCCCGGCCGAGGCCCACGGCGAGGAGCAGGAGGATCACCGCGTGCCCGCCGCCCCGGTCTCGCCGCCGAGCATCACCTCGCCGGCCGTCCCGACGAGGCTCAGCTCGGGCACGCCGTCGCCGGTGAGGTCGCCCACCAGCGCCGGCCCCACGGCGTCCTGCTCGGTGGCGAGCACGAGCGCGGGCCCCAGGCCGTTGACCAGCCCGCGCATGAGGGCCAGCTCGCCGGCGTCGGCGTCGTGGGCGAACACGTCGGGGGTTCCGTCGCCGTCCACGTCGGCGATGCTGACCAGGCCGGCCCGGCCGGTGCCGGTCTCGACCCCGCCCTGCTCCACCGTGACCTCGGCCCCGCCGCGGATCACCTCGTCGGCGCCGTCGCCGTCGAGGTCGGCCGCGATCACGTTGCAGCCGGCCTCGGCGCAGCCCACCACCGACGAGCCGGAGCCCTCGTTGCGAACGGCGATGGCCTGCACGGCGCCGATGGCATCCGAGCCGATCTCGGAGAGCTGGCCGTTCCAGAGCGTCGCGACCCCGCTCGTCGCCGCGGTGGCCACCACGACCTGCCCGGTCGCGTCGGTGGCGCAGGCCACCATGCTGGCGGAGGTCTCGGCGGCGCCGTCGAGGCCGAGGGACAGGTCGGCGCCGGGCACGAGGCGGAGGAGCTTCGTGGCCGCCCCGTCGTCCACCAGGGCGTAGATCGCCCCGCCGCAGGCGGCCAGGCCGAGGCCCGTCGCGTCGCTGCCGAGGGCGTAGCGGTCGCCGAGGGAGAGGGTGAGGCCGCTGGTGTCGTCCACCACCGCCCACAGCGACACCGTGAGCTGGCCGCTGGAGGTGGCGAAGGCGGCCAGCTCGTCGCGCCCGTCGCCGTCGAAGTCGCTCAGCACCGCGTCGCCGGCGAGCGCCGCCGAGTAGCTGCGCCAGGAGAAGTCGTCGCGGGACCAGCCGCCGTTGTCGTCGACCGCGCCGGGCAGGATGCGGAGGCCCGCGGCGTCGGCCACGGCGAGATCGGCCTGCTCGTCGCCGTCGAAGTCCGCCATCGCGATGGGACCGCCCGTCCCGACGGTGCCGACCTCCTGCTTCTTGAAGCTGGTGGTGGCCTCGTCCCAGCGGATGATGGCGAGGGAGTCGTCCTCCATCGCCAGCAGGTCGGTGATCCCGTCGTCGTTGACGTCGGCCAGGCCCGGGTGGAAGGCGGTGAAGGCGTCGGGGTAGCGAACCTGCTCGCTGACCACGTAGAAGACGAGGTCCTGGGTGCTGCCCTCGGGACCGACGATGATCACCTCGGGCTGCCCCTCGCCGACCTCGACGGCGAGGGGCAGCAGGCTCGCCCCGGCCTCGACCTCGTAGCCGGCCAGCTCGGGCGGCGTGCCGCCGACCCAGCCGTTGTCGCCGAGGGTGTAGCGGCGCACGCTCTGGCGGTTGCCGTGGAGCAGGCTGATGTCGGGGCGACCGTCGTGGTCCTCGTCGCCGGCGGCGATGCTGTAGACGGGGGAGTTGACCTCGAGGGTGCGCTCGGCCTCGAAGTGCCAGGCCCCGTCTCCCATGAGCAGGGCGATCTCGGCGGATTCCTCGCCGCTGGTGGCGACGGCGAGGTCGGCGTTCAGGTCGCTGTCGAGGTCGGCCACCGCCACCCCGACCACCGCGTCGCCGAGGCTCTCCCAGGCGCCGCCGAAGGCGTAGCCCCCGAGGGGGTGGCCCCGGAGGAGGACGACCTGCTTGCCGGCCCAGGCCACGAGGTCGAGCACCCCGTCGGCGTCGACGTGCGCGCTCCACATGCCCTGGACCCGGCCGTCGAGGCGGGCGACCGGGAAGGCGGGCTGCTCGCCGTCGCCCGGGACCCACCAGATCTGCTCGCCGGCGGCCACCGCCACGCCCCCGGTGCCGAGCGCGGCGAGGGTGGGCTCGGTCTCGTAGCCGTCCACCGCGACGGCCCGGGCCATCCGCAGGCGGGGCACCGGGTTCGCCAGGCCCCAGGCGGTCACCGAGTCGCCGGTGGTCGCGCCGTCCGAGGAGCCGGTCACCGTGACCTCGAAGGCCTCGGGCTGGCCCTCGGGGACGTCGACCTGAACCAGCGCGTAGCCGAAGGCGTCCACGTCGACCGTCGTCGACACCGGGCTGGCGAAGGGCCCCGTCACCGAGACCTGCACCGAGCCGCCCGGCACCGCGGCCTGGTAGTCGTTGAGCAGGAGGACCGGCACCTCGACCCGCCCCGAGCCCACCACCGCCACCGGCATGGTGGTCTTGGGGGTCCAGGCGTCGATCTCGGTCATGACCTCGTTCCAGGTCGACTCTTCCTGCGTACACCCGGCCAGGAGCAGGGTGGCGCCCAGGCTCGCCAGCAGCCGCATGGGGACTCTCCTCGGGGAAGACGCCGGCCCGCCGGCCGGCTCGGCGGCCCAGTGTAGCCGAAGGCGGGGCTCGACGGGGCGCCGGGAAGCCGGGAGTTCAGTTCTCACCGACGCGGGCGCCCTCGATCGTCGCCTCGCCGCCGTCCCGACCCACCGGGGCGTAGAGCTGCACGTCGGCCACGCCGCCGGCGATCGCCCACACGCCCAGGGCGGCGCTCACGACCAGGAAGCGCTCCGAGCCGGCGTCCCAGCCGCAGGCGATCACGTCGCTGACGCCCTGGTCGAGGAAGGCCTCCTCGGTGGGCTCCTCGCCGTTGGCGGTCGCCTCGACGACGGTGTCAAGGGCGTAGACCGCGCCGGAGACCGAGCAGGTGTAGAGGTCGCCGTCGGGGCCGACGAAGCCGCCGGCGCCGCAAGGGGCGCGGTTGGAGGCGAAGTCCTCGGCCACGAGCGACACCTCGGAAGGCGAGCCGTAGAAGGCCCACAGGTCGGGACGGCCGCCGCCGGGGCCGAGATCCAGCAGCCAGGTGAAGCCGTCCTCGTCCACGAACACGCTGCGGAGCGCGTCCCAGGAGACCCCGGCCTCGGCGGTGTCGTCCTCGACCTCGCCGCCGGAGAGGTCGAGGCGGACCAGCTCGGTGTCGCCGACCATCCAGGCGTAGCGCCCGCTGGTCGCCACGTCGTTGAGGTCGACGCCCGGCCCGTCGTAGACGCGGGGAGCCTCGCCGGGACCGGAGAGGCCGTAGACCTGCTCGGCGCCGGCGACGAGGAGCTGCTCGGTCTGCTCGGCGAGGGCCACCGGGCCCTCGGGACCGTCGGTCCACGAGCCCCAGACGGTGGGCGCGAGGTAGGGCGGGTCGAGGGTGACCGCGTAGCCGCCCCCGGCGTCGGACAGGCGCAGGGCCACGCCCGTGCCCACCTGCATGGGCGCCTCGCCGGTGTCGCCGGGATCGCCGAGCTGGCCGCAACCCGGGATGTCGTCGCAGGTGCGGTCGATGGCGCCGCCGTCGAAGAGGTGGCAGGCGGCCAGCGGCGCGAGGAGCACCACAAGGAGCCCCCGGGCGCCGGGTGCGAACGCTGCGCGCATGGACATCCTCCGGGAACGCCGGCTCAAGGCCGGGCCGCGTCGTTTCTATCCTGCCCCCGGCGCCGCCGCAGCGCAAATGGGAAGACGAGAAGCAGCGCGTGGCCGAAGCCCACGCAGCCCCTCCCCCCCACCGCCCCGGGGGCGGGAAGGCGCGCCCGCCCGGCGCCGAGCGAGGTGTCCGGGGCGGCGCCCACGGCGGCGTCGGAGAGCGCCGAGGCGCGCAGCAGCTCGGCGGCCCCGGCCGGGTCGAGGTCCGGGCGGGCGCCGAGGACGAGGGCCAGGGCGCCGGCGACGGCCGGGGTGCTCGCCGAGGTGCCGTAGAAGCCGAGGGGGCCGTAGGTCTCGGTCGACAGCCCGTCCGGGCCGGCGAGGTCGGGCTTGGGCAGGCCGGCGTGGGTGGGCCCCCGGGAGGAGAAGCTCTCGGCGTCGTGGAACAGGTAGTCGGCCCCGTCGAGCCCGGCCCGCACCGCCCCCACCGTGAGCACCGAGGGGTGGGTGCCCGGGTCGGTGACCGAGCCCTCCGGCACCGTCCGCCAGGGCGTCCCGCCGAAGGCCATCACGTCGAAGCGGTCGGCGGAATCGCCGCGCCGCCGGTGGATCGCCAGCCAGGTCCAGCCCTCCTCGGCGACGTGGACCGTCACCCGCTCCACCGGGGCGCAGCTCCGGGCGTCCGGGTCCTGGGCGTCGGTGGACCGGCCGATGACCGCGCCCCCGGCGTCGTAGACGTAGGCGTCGAGGTCCGTCGCCCCGCAGTCGTGGAAGTCGTCCCACAGCAGGTTGATGCGGCTGGTGCCCGCCCCGAACCAGATCGGCAGGTACTCCGAGCCCCAGGGAAACTCGTGAAACCCGTCGCCGTCGCGGTCGACCAGCTCGCCGGCGTAGTGGCGGCCGGCGTAGTTGCCGGCGCTGGTCACCATGAGCACGCCGGCGTCGGCCAGCGGGTCCATCGCCGCCGCCACGGCGCCGGTGCCGTCGTAGAAGGCCTGGTTGAAGAAGCTCAGCGACATGCTCACGAGGTCGACGTCCTCGCGCACCGCCCAGTCCACCGCGTTCTCGAGGGTGGTGAGCCCGTTGACCCGGACCAGGTGCAGCTCGGCGCCGGGGGCCACGTCGCGCAGCACCTCGGCGCAGGCGACCCCGTGGGAGCCCGTCTCCCAGGACCAGGTGGGGCGGAGGGTGTCGATGGGCTCGCCGCAGGAGCGGTGGGCGTAGCAGTCGTGGGTCTCGGGAAAGGCACCGTCGGGACCCGCCAGCTCGTCGGCGAGCAGCTCCGCGCCGTACCACTGGGAGTCGAAGATCGCGACCTTGACGCCCTCTCCCGTCCAGCCGGCCTCCTGCCAGGGGCGGGCCGCCAGGGCGCCGAGGGCCTCGGAGGCCACCATCGGGCCCACCCCGCCGGTGTCGGCCCCGCCGGCGAGCGCCCCCTCGATCCCGCCTGGAATTCCCGTGTCCTCGGCGGGGGCCTCCTCGATGTCGGGCG
>WGAH01000647.1 GCA_015489145.1 Deltaproteobacteria bacterium | reverse complement strand
GGTGGGGGCGGCGGCGAGGTCGGCGAGGGGGCCGAGGACGTCCTCGAGGACGGCGCGAAGGCGATCCTCGTCGAAGGGGCGCTCGATGTGGCCGTCGACGCCGGCGCCCTCGGCGCGTTCCGTGTTGTAGACCTCGAAGCCGCCGGTCACGAGGACGAGGCGGGCCGCCGGGGCGAGGTCGCGGAGCTGCCGGGCGAGGTCGTAGCCGTTGCCCCGGGGCAGGGAGGCGGCGAGCAGCACGAGGCGCAGGTCGGCGCCCTCGGCGGCGGCGCGGGCCTCGACGGCGTCGCGGGCGGCGCGCACCTCGACGTCGGCGTCCTGCAGGAGCGCCCCCACGCGGCGCCGCGTGGAGGGGTTGGGGTCGACGACCAGGATGGTGGGGCGGCTCATCGGTACGCCCCGGTTCTAAGTGACCGCCGGCCGGCGCGCCAACCCCGCCGGGCCGGGGGCGGGGCGGTCAGTCGGCGATGACGGCGACGGCGACGGCGCGGGAGCAGGCCTGCACGGTGACGTCCTCGTCGTTGGTCGTCTCCTCGCAGCGCTGGAAGCCGACGTAGAGGTTGTTCCGCTCCACCGCCAGGCTCTCGTCGAGCAGGTCCCAGGCGTCCGAGCTGACGGTGAAGGAGCTTTCGCCGGTGGCGTTGCAGGTCAGCGACTCCCACACCTCGCCCTCGCGCTCGCGGCGGATCTGCAGCCACACCTCGTCCCAGTCGTGGCTGCCCCAGGTGGCGGTGACCTCGTCGCCCCAGGCGATGGTGTCGGCACCGGTGTCGGGGTCGGTGCTCATGCCGCTGAACTCGACCTCGGGGGCCGCGGCGGGCTCGGGGGTGGCCGCGTCGGTGAGGGCGCCGGCGCTGGTCAGGCGCGTGCCGCCGCTCAAGATGTCCTCGACGTAGGCGCAGCTCATGAAGTCCTCGAAGACGTCGTCGAACCAGAAGCCGTCGGCGAGCTGTTCGAGCTCGCCCTCGTCGACGTCGGTGGCCCAGGTCGGGCGGCCGGACAGGTCGGGGATGTCGTCGCCGCCGGCGCCGGCGTCGTCGGGGAACATGTCGACGTCCACCGAGCAGCCGCCGGGCGAGGGCAGGGTGAAGCCCGCCTCGTCGAGGGCGTCGGGGGCGAACTGCAGGCGCACCTGCTGGGCGAACACGCCCTGCCAGGTCGTGACGTCGCCGGTCTTGTCGCCGTTCTCGTCGACCTCCCACTCCTCGCAGCCCCAGGTGAAGACGTCGGAGAGGAGCCGGGCGTCGAGGGCGGCGCCGCCCCAGGGCAGCGCGGCCTTGCCGGACTTGCAGGCCGGCAGCAGGGCGGCGAGGCCCACGACGAGCGCGGCGCGGGACCGGGACGGGGCGCGACGGGACATGCTCACCTCCCGCCCCGAAGGCTACACGGGGCGAAAGCGCCGAGCGCGACGCCCACGTCAACGAATTGCCAACAGCGGCCGGGGGGCGGCGCCCGCCGGGGCCGCGGTCGGCCGGCGCGTCTCCTGCCGTGCGCGCGGGGCCGGGTTAGGCGACGCGGCACCGGCTCGCGCGGGTTCGCGGGGGCGTGGCGGAATCGGTAGACGCGCTCGACTCAAAATCGAGTGACCGACGGTCGTGAGGGTTCGAGTCCCTCCGCCCCCACCACCCGGCCGGGCGCTCGCGGGCTCAGCGGCCGCACTCGTCGAGGCCCAGCTCGAAGTTCCAGCAGATCACGCGCTTCTCGCCGGGCTCCAGCTCCAGCTCGAAGGTGCGGGCGCGGCCGTCGCCGAGCTCGATGCGCGCCGTGTGCGGGCCCGGCGACAGGGCGGCGCGGTACCAGCCCTGGCCGGCGTCGGCTCCGTCGACGAGGATGCGGCCCTGGGGCTGGCTGGACAGGCGCAGCTCGGCGGCCGCCTCGGCGGGAGCGGCATCTCCGGCGAGAGCGCCGGCCTCGGCGGGAGCGCCGGCCTCGGCGGAAGCGGCATCTCCGGCGGGAGCGCCGGCCTCGGCGGGAGCGCCGGCCTCGGCGGGAGCGCGGGGCGGCCGGGTGGGCGCGGCGGCCCGGGAAGGGGTCGCGGCTGGCCGCCGCCGAGCCGGGGCGGGCGGGGCATCGGCCTCGCTTCGGGTGGCGGGCGCTTCGACGGTTCCCTCGCTCGGGACCGGCGGCCCCGGCGCGGCGGCCTCCTCGGGCGCCGGCGCGGGCGGTGGGGTCTCCCGGGAAGCGCC
>WGAH01000646.1 GCA_015489145.1 Deltaproteobacteria bacterium | reverse complement strand
GATGGACTCCAGGGGGGCCGTCCTCGGTCGCTACGCTCCCTGCGGGCGGCCCCGGGAGACGGGTGAGCTGGAGACGGCCAGATCACGGGGTCGCGTGATCGTCAGCCGCGGAGGTCACCAGGGAGAGGCGGGTCCGCGGGAGCGTTCACAACCGACTCGGGTGAACGCCGTAGGTGCGCTGCAGGCGCTTCTGTGCGGCCTGGTACGCCCACAGGGCAGCAACGCCGAACACGATGGCCACGGCGCTGAGAGCGACCCTCCCCGCGCCGGGCGAGAGAGCCGCCGCGATCCCCGCCCGGGGAAAGGCCGCTCGTAGCCGAGCCCTCCCGCCGATACACTCGAGCCGGCGGTCGAGCGCGCGGCGCGCGCGCCCGGCCATGCCCGGAGGATGCCCGCGATGGTCTCGAAGATGGACGAGCTGTTCGAAGCGATGGTCGCCGGCCGGGACTGGCCGGGCATGGACCGCAACCCCGAGGCCCGCGAGCTTCTCGAAGCGGTGTTCAAGGAGCGCTTCCACGCCCAGGACTGGACGATGTTCCAGGCCCGCGCGAACCTCCAGAAGAAGGACAGGGCGGCGAGCTACGCCGGCTGGATCACCGCCGACAACGACGCCTCCGGCGGCTACCAGGGCACGTCCTTCGTCTGGATGCCCGGCGAGGGGGGAAGCGTCGCGGTCCTCGTCATCGGCACCCAGGGCTTCGGCGCCGACGCCGCCATCCTGGCCCGCCCCGGTCACAAGCGCCGGCTGGAAGCGCTCGCCCGCCTCCACCGCGGCCGGCTGTGGGTCAAGCCCGACCTGCTCGACCGCACCGCGCGGGTGCCCGAGGGCGTGAGCGCCGACTGGCCCCGCATCGACGCGGCCCTTCGCACCTACGGCGACGTGATCTACGCCGCCGCAGCGGTGCGCGACGACGATTCCCGCGAAGTCGTCGAGGATCTCGTCGACCTCTTCTTCCACGAGCACCGCGTTCGCTTCAAGGGCGCCGCCAGGGCCCGCTGGCAGCGGCGCCTGGCCCGACTCCACGGCGCCCTGTTCCCCCCGGTCGACGAGGACCGGGTGCTCCGGACCCTGCGCCGCCGCCGATTCCTCATCCTCGAGGGCCCTCCCGGCACGGGCAAGACCCGCATGGCCCGCCGGATCTGCGAACGCATCGGCAGCTTCACGCCCATCCAGTTCCACCCGGCGCGCACCTACGAGGACTTCGTCGTCGGCCTCGCCCCCGAGCCCACCGCCACCGGGCTCCGGTTCCACGTCCGCGAAGGCGACCTGCTCCGCGCCAACCGCGCCGCCCGGGAGCGCGAGCACGTCCTGATGATCGACGAGGTGAACCGCGCCGACCTCGGAAAGGTGCTCGGCGAGGCGATCCAGCTCTTCGAGGTGGGCGCGGAACGGCGCTGGGTCGACCTCCCCCACCCGGTCGACGGCGAGCGCCGGCTCGAGCTGGCCCCCACGCTGCGCGTCCTCGGCACGCGAAACACGGCGGATCGCAGCATCGCCCCCATCGACCTGGCCATTCGCCGTCGCTTCGCCTTCCTCACCCTGTGGCCGGACCGCCGCCCCGTCGAGGCCCAGGGCGACGAGCTGGCCCTGGCCAGCTTCGACGACACCCTGCGGACCTTCACCGAGTTCGCCGACGACGACGCCCTGCCCCTGGTCCCCGGCCACGCCTACTTCCTCGATCCCGACCCCGACGGGCCGGAATCCGAGCGGCGCGATCGCATCGCTGAGCGGCTGCGTTTCGAGCTGTTCCCGCTCCTGCGCGAGTACGTCTCTGCACGCCTCGTCGGCACCGCCACCACCGAGGTGCAGGGCCTCCTCGACCGCCTCGCCAGCCGCGTCGAGGCGGCGGAACCGTGAACGTCGGCCGCACCGCCGCCGGTCGTCGTCGCGCCAGGGCCCGGCGCAAGCAACGGGAGCGCCTGGGCCTCACGCCCCTGCTCCGGGGCCGGGATCACGGCGACGCCATCCTCGTCGAAGCCGAAGACGTGGGTGAAAGCGGCGCCTCCAGCCGCTGGACCGAGGGGTTCATCCAGGTCAACGCCGCGGCCCTGCACCGGCTCCGGGTCCGCGCCAGCGTCGCGCCCCAGGGCGATGGCGCCGCGGTTCGCCTCCAGCCCGGCCCGATCCTCGGCGCCGTCCCCCTCCTCGCCCCGTCCACCCGAAAGGTCGCCGCCGGCCTGCTCATCGAGCCCCGCTTCGGCTGGAGCCGCGTCGGCACGGTGCTGAGCGACGTGCGCTTCACCGCGGCGCCCCGGGTCGGCGGCCTGCCCATGGTGCCCGGCTCGGCACGCGAGGTGCCCCCCTGGATCCTCGCCGGGCCGGTGCTCGCCCGCCTGCGGGCCGTCGTGCGCCATCTCGGCCGTTCCTTCGGCACGGAGGAAGGCCTCCGGCGGAGCCCTCGCGGCACCGTCGACTGGGGGGAATACGCCCGTCACGGCGTCCCCAACGGCCGCTGGGATCGCTTTCGCTGCACCTGGCCGGAGCTGCGGACCGACCCCTGGATGACCTCGACCCTCCGCTGGACCGTGCGGCGCATTCGCGAGGACCTCGACCGCGACCCCGACTCGACGGCGGCCCGGCAGCTCGTCGCCGTCGCCCGCGACATCGAGCGCCACCTCGGGCCCGGACCCTCGGCGCGCCCCGACATCCGGGACCTCGACCGGCGGGCCGCGCGGGTCCTCGGCGAGGTGGTGCGCGCCGCCCTCGAGGGCGTTTCCTGGGTGGCCGAGGAACGCGGCCTGGGCGGCGCACGGGTCCTCGACGGCGTGCCCTGGTCCCTCGGCGCCGACCTGCTGTGGGAGGCCTGGCTGGAGGGCTTCGCCCTCGAACTGGCGAAACGTCTCGGCGGGCGGCTGGAGGCGCGCGGGCACACCCGGCGAAGCCTCCGCTGGACCGGACGCCCGCGCAGCATGGGGGCGCTCGTTCCCGACCTCGGCATCCACACCCCCGGGCGCACGGTGTGGCTGGACGCCAAGTACAAGTTCCACCTGCAACAGCTCCGCACCCGGCCCTGGAGCGAGATGGCCGCGGACGCCCGCGAGGCCCACCGCGCGGACCTCCACCAGGCCCTCGCCTACGCGGCGCTCTCCGACGCCCCCGCCGTCGACACCGCGCTCGTCTACCCCCTCCCCGGAGACGCCCCGCAGCCCCTGGCCTCGACAGCCCAGG
>WGAH01000645.1 GCA_015489145.1 Deltaproteobacteria bacterium | reverse complement strand
GTGACGGCCTCGGCGGAATCCCGGCCGACGGCGACCACCGCGTCCACGATCTTCTGGTAGCCGGTGCACCGGCTACCAGAAGATCGTGGACGCGGTGGTCGCCGTCGGCCGGGATTCCGCCGAGGCCGTCACCGAGGAGATCCCGCGCGGGGAGGCGCCATGACCCACGCCTGGAGCGCCCGAACCCTCGACGAGGCCCTGCGGCTGCGGGCCGATCACCCCGAGGCCCTCATCCTGGCGGGCGGCACCGACCTCATGGTGCAGCGGGCCGCCGGAGGGCTCGACCCGGCCGAGGTCCTCGACCTGTGGTCCTGCCGCGAGCTCGCCGCCATCGAGCCGGAAGCCGGCGGGCTGCGCGTCGGCGCCCTGGCGACGTGGACCGACGTGGCCGCCCACCCGGCGGTCCCGGCGGTGCTGCGCGACTGCGCCCGCACCATCGGCGCCGTGCAGATCCAGAACCGCGGCACCGTCGGCGGCAACATCGTCAACGCCTCCCCGGCCGGCGACTCGCTGCCGGTCTGGCTGGCGCTGGACGCCCGCTTCGAGGTGGCGAGCGTGCGCGGCGCCCGCCGGGTGGCGGCGGCCGACTTCTTCCGCGGCTACCGGCAGGTCGACCTCGCCGCCGACGAGATCCTCACCGCCGTCCACCTGCCGGCGCCCGCGCCGGGCGAGGTCGCCGCCTTCCGCAAGGTCGGCACCCGGCGCGCCCAGTCGATCTCCAAGGTCGTCTTCGCCGGGCGCCTGCGCCTCGACGGCGACCGGGTGGCGCTGGCCCGCCTCGCCTTCGGCTCCGTCGCGCCGGTGCCGCTGCGCGCCGTCTCGGCCGAGGCCGCCCTCGAAGGCGGGCCCGTGCGGCCCGAGGCCGCCGACGCGGTGCTCCAGGACATCGCTCCCATCGACGACGTGCGCTCCACCGCCCGCTACCGCGCCCGGGTGGCCGTCGCCGTGGCGCGGGCCTGGCTGCGGGACGTGGCGGGGGCGGGGGCATGAGGCGCCTGGCCGGCCGGCTGCGCCCCCGCGCCCGGCAGGTACGCGCCACGGTCGAGGCCATCGTCGACACGGTGATCCGCCACGAGTTCGGCGGCACGGCCCTGTTTCGCGAGGACGCCCTCGACTGGACCGTCGAGGTGATGGTGGGCCGCATCGAGCTGATGCCCTCCTTCCTCTCCCTGGGCATGGTGGCGCTCACCGCCCTGTTCGACCGCCTGGCCCAGGCCCGCACCGGCCGCCGCTTCCACGCCCTGCCGGCGGATCGCCGGGCGGCCCTGTTCGACGGCTGGCGGCGCGGTCCCGTGTCGTTCATGCGCGATTTTACCGATTTCTACACGAAGATGGGCATCTTCGTCTACTGCGCGCGCATCGAGGAGCTCGCCGCCGAGGAGGCCGCGGCGGTGCCCCTGCGACGGCGGGCCCGGGTGCGGGGGGTCTCGTGAAGCGCACGCTGGACTGCGACGTGCTGGTGGTCGGCTCGGGCCCCGGGGGCGCCACCACGGCGGCCCTGCTCGCCGAGGCCGGCCGCGACGTGATCCTCGTCGAGGAGGGGCGCCACCTGCCCCTGGAATCCGCCGAGAGCTACTCGCTCGAGGAGATGAACCAGAAGTACCGCAACGGCGGCCTCAACGTGGGCTTCGGGCCCACGCGCCTCACCTACCTCGAGGGCCGCTGCGTCGGCGGGGCCTCCGAGATCAACGCGGCGCTCTACCACGTGCCCCTGCCCGACACCCTGCGCCAGTGGTCGATCCGCCACCAGCTCGACGGCATGGGGCCCGACGAGCTCGCCCCCCACTTCGAGGCCATCGAGCGCGAGATGAACGTGAGCCCGGCGCGGGACGGCGTGGGGCCCGCCGCCGAGCGCCTCGCGGCCGGCGCCGAGGCCCTCGGCTGGAAGGTGGGCGAGGTGCGGCGCTTCTGGCGCTACACGAAGGGGGCCGACGGGAGCTGGCTCGGCCGGCGGCAGTCGATCACCGAGACGATGGTGCCGCGCTTCCTGGAAGCGGGCGGGCGGCTGCTTGCCGAGACCTGGGTGCAGCGCATCGAGCACGACGGCAGGCGGGCCCGGGCGGCGGTGGCCTTCTCCACCCGCGAGGGCCGGCGGGGCGAGGGCACCCGCATCCGCTTTCGCGAGGTGGTGCTGGCCGCCGGGGCGGTGCAGACCCCGGCGCTGCTGCGGCGCAGCGGGGTGCGGCGCATGGTGGGCGACACCCTGCGGGTCCACCCGATGCTGCGGGTGGCGGCGCGCTTCCCCGAGCCGGTCAACGACCCCTCCTTCGGCGTGCCCGTCCACCAGGTCGAGCAGTTCAAGCCCCACATCACCCTCGGCTGCTCGCACAGCTCGCTGCCCCACCTCGCGCTCTGGCTCGCCGGCGACGTCGACGAGCGCGCCCGCCTGCTCGCCGAGTGGGAGAAGCTCGCGATCTTCTACGTCGCCGTCACCGGCGACGGCCGGGGGCGGGTGCGGTCGCTGCCCGGCTTCGACGAGCCGGTGGTCTACCAGCCCACCACCGGCCGCGACCTCGCCCTGCTCGGCGAGGGGATCTACCGGCTCGGCGAGCTGCTGTTCGCCGCCGGGGCCGAGGGCTTCTACGGCCCGGTCGAGGGCGCGCCCGCGACCACCGACCGCCGCCAGCTCGAGCGCCTTCGCACGAACCTGCCCCAGGGCCGCATGAACGTGAGCGCCATCCACCTGTTCTGCAGTTGCCCGATGGGCGGCGACCCGCGCACCAGCGCCGTCGATCCCTGGGGGCGCATGCACGACCTCGCCAACGTCCGCATCCACGACGCCAGCATCCTGCCCGACACGCCGGGGGTGAACCCCCAGGGCACGATCATGGCGGTGGCGCGCCGCAACACCCTGCGCTGGCTCGAGGCCTGAGCGCGGCGCTCAGTGCCACCAGGTCCAGCGCGGGTCCTCGGGGGCCTCGATGGGCCGGCGGCCGGCGAAGCCGGCGTGCAGGTCGTGGTACCAGGCGATGCGCGGCTCGCCCTCGTGCCAGCAGAGGTAGACCGGCCGGCCGTCGAGCATGCCGGGGAAGTCGAGGAGCACCGGGTCGAGACCCTTGACCTCGACGCCCTCCGAGGCCATGCCCTCGACGATCTCGCGCACGCGGGCCTCGAGATCGGCGAGGCGCTCCGCCGCGCGGCGGCGGTGATCCTCGGGCAGCTCGGCGCCCTGGCGGAGCAGGTCGGCCAGGCCCCGGGCCCGGCGGGCGGCCCGGGCGAGGTTGTCGACGGGACCGCGCAGGCGCGCGAGGAGGGCCTCGGCCTCGGGCGGGGTGAAGTAGCGCGAGAAGGCGGGCATCGGGGGGAGTTCGGTCTGCATGGCCTCCTCCTCTACCCCCCTCGCGGCCCCTGCCAAGCGCCGGCTTCGGAGCGCCGGCCCCGGAGCGCCGACCCCGGAGCGCCGGCCGCCGAGCCCCGGCATGGCCGAGGAATTCGCATTCACCTCCACTCCGTGCACACAGATGGCCCGAGTGCGAGTCGGTCGTCGCCGGCGGGAGGAGCGCCGGCCGACCGCCGGCGTTCCCGGAGGCGCGGCGTCCCGCCGCCGGCCACCGGCCCGGTTAGCCGGGGGCCATGCCCTGCTCGCCCCTGCTGCGCCGCTGGATCGAGGAGGCCGGCGGCCTGCTTCCCTTCGAGGTCTTCGTCCACCGGGCCCTGCACGACCCGGAGCACGGCTACTACCGGCGCGGCGCCCGGGACGTGGGGCGGCGGGGGGACTTCTCCACCGCCGTCACCCTGTCGGCGCGCCCGGCCCGGGCGCTGGCGGCCTGGGCCCGCGAGGCGGCGCCCGGCCTTCCCCTCGTCGAGATCGGGCCCGGCGGCGGGCAGCTCGCCGCCGCCCTCCTCCGGGAGCACGGCGGGCCGCTGCACCTCGTCGAGCCCTCCCCGCGCCTCCGGGCGGTGCAGGCCGAGCGCCTGGCCGGCGCGCCGGTGCGCTGGCACCCGACCCCGGCGGCGGCCCTCGACGCGGCGGGCGGGCGCGCGGTGGTCCTCGCCCACGAGGTCGTCGACGCCTTTCCCTTCGCCGTCCTGCGCTGGTCGGGGGAGGCCTGGGAGCGCCTGCACCTCGCCCTGGACGGCGAGGAGGTCGCGGAGGTCTTCCGGCCGCTGGGCGACTGGCGCGCCGAGGCGGAGCCGCCGCCCGCCGGCACGTGGCCGGCCCCGAGCGTCCTCGCCCGGCCCTGGCCGCCGGGGCAGCGCGTCGAGGTGGCGGTGGGGCTCGGCGGCTGGTGGGCGCGCTGGAGCGGGGCCCTTCGCGAG
>WGAH01000644.1 GCA_015489145.1 Deltaproteobacteria bacterium | reverse complement strand
CCTACCTTACACGGACGCGAAAGAGCGCGCAAGGGGCGGCCGGATCCGGGCCGTCGGCCGCGCCGATGGCCGCGGGACGTGAACCGCCGGCGGCGGCCCTGGCGGGAGCGCGGGCGCCGGTGCGCGCCGCGATGTGTCGTTGAACCCCGTTCCATGAACAGGACCGGGGCGAATGTCGCATCGTCCTCACAGGTGGGGCCCCGATGTCGAGGGGGGCAAGGGCTCGTCGCGGAGGGCTCGCTGAAAACCAAGGTTCCTTCGTGGCGCCAAGGCCCCGGCCCCGCCCTGGACGCGCGAATTCGCCGCGATTCCGGGGCCAGGGTAGACACTCGACCCCGACCTGTTCGGCCCGCGCGACACCAGCGGGGCACCTGGCGACAGGTCGAGGGTGGATGTCGGGGGGGGGCACCGACCCGTGGCCGGGTGAAGGCGCTCCTGATGACCGCCGGCGCTCCCGGTGGCGGCGGCGCGTTAGCCTCTGCCCAGCGCCTTCCCCCGCCCGCGGGAGGTCCCGTGTCCACGCCCGGCAGCCGCGCCCCGACCCTGCTCCAGAGCATCGTCGTCAACGCGATCCTCGTGAGCGTCAGCCTCGTGGCCCTCTACCCGGTGCTGTGGGTGCTCAAGATGGCGCTCACGCCGAGCCAGGCCTTCAGCATGAACCCGAGCCCCTTCCCGGACACGGTGTCCCTCCAGAACTTCGTCGACGTGGTGCGCTCGTGTTCCGGCACCGGCGCCGAGCGCGTGTGCCGCGACTGGCTGTTCCTGCGGCAGCTCGGCAATTCCCTCGGGGTGTCCGTCGTCACGAGCCTCATCGGCATCGGGCTCGCCACCACCGCCGCCTACGCGATGAGCCGCTTCGCCTTTCCCGGCCGCGAGGCCGGCATGCGCCTGTTCCTCGTCACGCAGATGTTCCCCGGCGTGGTGATGCTCATCCCGCTCTACATCCTGCTCAACAGGCTCGGCCTCCTCGACAGCCTGTGGGGACTGGCGCTGGTCTACTCGACGACGGCGGTGCCCTTCTGCACCTGGAACCTCAAGGGCTACTTCGACACGATCCCCATCGACCTCGAAGAAGCCGCCATCATGGACGGGGCGAGCCGGTGGACGATCTTCACCCGCATCGTCCTGCCCCTCGCCCGGCCGGCGCTGGCGGTCACGGCGCTGTTCAGCTTCATGACCGCCTGGAACGAGTTCATCCTCGCGGCCACCCTCCTCGGCAAGGAAGAGGCCTTCACCCTGCCGGTGGTGCTGCAGAAGTACGTCGGCGACTACGGCACCGAGTGGGGGCACTTCGCCGCCGGGGCGGTGCTCGTCAGCGTGCCGGTGATGGCGCTGTTCTTCGCGCTTCAGCGCCACCTGGTCGAGGGGCTCACCGCCGGGGGCGTCAAGGGCTGAGCGCCGCGAGTTCTCGCGGGCCGAGGCCGTTCCGGCGTCAAGCGGACCCGGAGCCGTGCCGATGCCCCGGGCATGGAGCCGTCCAAGCCCTCCGCCAGCCGCGCCGCCGCCCTCAGCCGGGCGGGCCGCTTCGACGAGGCGCTCGCCGACCTCGACGCCCTGCGCCGAAGCGCCGACGGCCCGGAGACGGCGGCGCGCATCGAGCAGCTCCGGGGGGCGGTGCTCGCCGCCGCCGGGCGCACGGACCTCGCCGAGGAGGCCCTGCGCCACGCCGTCGCCCTCGACCCGGGCCTCGCCGGCGCCTGGGCCGACCTCGCCGAGCTGCTCGAGGGGCAGGGCTACGCCGCCGGGCCGGTGCAGGCGATGTCCCGGGCCCTGGCCCTGGCTCCCCACGACCTCGACCTGGTGCTGCGGGCGGGCCGGCTGCTCGGGCGGGTCGGCCACGTCGAGACGGCGCGGCGCTGCTTCGACCTGGTGCTGCGCCGGGGCGGGCGACGCGAGGCGGCCATCGGCGCCCTGGCGGAACTGCTGGAACGCACCGGCGAGCCCCGGGAGGCCGCCTCCCTGCTGGCGCCGCTGGTGGACGCCGGGCGGCTGAGCCCGGCGATGGCGATCACCTGGGCCCGCGCCCAGGCCCGTCTCGGCGCCCCCGAGGTCGGCCTGGTGCCGGTGGAGCACCTCCTCGCCGGCGGCCTCGGGGCGCGGGAGCGGGCGCTCCTCCGCTTCGAGCAGGCCGCCCTGCTGCACCGCATGAAGGCCTGGGACCCGGCGCTCGACGCCGCGCTGGAGGCCAACCGGCTCCTCGGCTACCGCCACGACCCCGAGGCCGATGCCGCCGAGGTGGCCCGCATCCGTTCCACCTTCTCGGCCGAGGCGATGGCCCGCCTCCCGCGCGCCGAGGGGCGGGGGCGGCGAAGCCTGCTCATCGTCGGCACGCCGCGATCCGGCACCACCCTCGTCGAGCAGGTCCTCGCCCGCCACCCGGAGGTGCACGCCGCCGGGGAACGCGAGGAACTGCGCCTCTCCGCCCTGGCCCTGCGCCGGGAGCTCGGCGAGGACTGGCCGGTCCACGTGCGCGCCGACCACCTCGACACCCTGGCCCGCCACTACGAGGCGCGGGTGGGGCGGGAGGCGGGCGAGGCCCGCGTCGTCACCGACAAGATGCCGGAGAACCTGCGCCACCTCGGCCTCGCCGGCCTCATGCTCCCCGAGGCGCGGGTCGTGATGTGCGTGCGCGACCCCCTCGACACGGGCCTGTCCTGCCTGTTCCAGCCCTTCGGCCCCGGGCTCGGCTGGTCGACCCGGCTGGACTGGATCGGCCACCGCCTGGCGCTCGACGCCGAGATGCGCGCCCACTGGCAGGCGGTGCGCCCCCTTCCCATCCTGGTGCTGCGCTACGAGGACCTCGTCGACGACCCCGAGCGGGAGGTGCGGCGCCTGCTTGCCCACTGCGGCCTCGACTGGCACCCGGCCTGCCTCGACAGCCACCTCGAGATGCGCTTCGTCCGTACCGCCTCCTACGCCCAGGTGCGGGAGCCCGTGCACCGGCGCAGCGTCGGCCGGGCCGTTCCCTACCGGCACCGCCTGGGGCCGATGCTCGCGCCCCTGGAACGCGCCGCCGCCTGAGCCCCGGCGGCTCGAAAGGAGGGTGCAAGGAAGCCTGCTCGTCCTCGCGGTATGAAGCGGCGTGCTACGCCCAGCCCACCGGGAGGACCGACCGATGATCCTGTTGCCCCTGATCGCCGCCCTCGCCAGCCCCGCCGCCCTCGCCGAGGACCCGGAATTCGCCGGCGCCGAGAAGCCCGCGGCCGAAAAGCTCGAGGAGACCGAGAAGCCCGAGACCACCCTGTCCGCCGAGTTCGGCGGCACCTGGGTCGGCGGCAACTCGGCCTACTACACCCTCAACGGCGCCGCGAAGGGCTCGCACCAGTGGAACCACAACAAGCTCGCCGCCGACGCCTCCATCAACCTCGGCAAGGCGGTTCCCGACACCGACGGCGACGGGCGCATCAACGCCGCCGAGCGCGACGCCGGCTTCGTCGAGAACGCCCGCCGCTACGAGGGCAACCTGCGCTATGACCGCTTCCTGAGCGAGCGCGACAGCCTCTACGTCCTCGTCGGGGCCTACGTCGACCCCTTCAGCGGCTACGACCTCCGCAGCCACGAGCAGCTCGGCTACTCCCGCATCCTCGTCAAGACCGACGCCACCGACCTCACCGTCGAGCTCGGCTTCGACCAGGCGCAGGAGAACTACGTCGAGGGCATCGATCCCAACGTCGTGCAGGTCTCCGCCGCCCGGGCGATGGCCGCCTTCACCCACGCCTTCAACGAGGACGTCGGCTTCGGCGACACGGTGGAGGTCTACGAGAACGTCGCCGACACCGCCGACCTGCGCGTCCTCAACGAGCTGTCCATCTCCAGCCGCCTCAGCGGCGTGTTCAGCCTGAAGCTGAGCCACAAGCTCGCCTACGACCACCAGCCGGTCCCCGGCTACGGCACCACCGACCAGACCGCCATGGTCACCCTGGTCGCCTCCATCCTCTGAGCCCCCCCGGGCGCCCCCGGCCGCGTCGCCACCGCGGGCGCCCGCACGTCCCGATTGGAGTTCCCATGATCCCCGAAGCCATCCAGCCCTGGATCCCGCTCGTCCAGGGCATCCTCCTCGCCATCGTCATCTTCGTCGTCGGCTGGATCGCCAGCAAGTGGGCCCGCGCCCTGGTGGTCGGCATGTTCCGCCGCCGCAGGATGGACGAGGCCCTCGGCCGCTTCCTCGGCAGCCTGGCCCAGTACGCGGTGCTCGCCGCCGCCGTCATCGCCGCGCTCGGCGCCGTCGGCATCGAGACCACCAGCCTGGTCGCGATCTTCGCCTCGGCCGGCCTCGCCGTCGGCCTCGCGCTGCAGGGCAACCTCGCCAACTTCGCCAGCGGCGTGATGATCCTCATCTTCCGCCCCTTCGACCTCGGCGACATCATCACCGCCGGCGGCCACACCGGCGCGGTGGACGACATCGGCATCTTCGCCACCACCCTGGTCACGCCGGGCAACGAGAAGATCATCGTGCCCAACGCCGCGATCATGGGCGGCAGCATCGTCAACCTCACCACCCTCGGCAACCGCCGCGCCGAGATCGACGTGGGCGTGGCCTACGGCGCCGACGTCGGCCAGGTGATGGAGGTGCTCGCCCGCGCCGCCGCCTCGGCCGACCTCGTCCTCGCCGACCCGGCCCCCGCCGTCGCCTTCGTCGGCCTCGGCGCCAGCTCCATCGACTTCAAGGTGCTCGTCTGGGCGAAGTCCACCGACTGGATCCCCGTGCAGCACAACGTCCGCCGGGCGGTCTACGAGGCGCTCAACGAGGCCGGCATCGACATCCCCTTCAACCAGATCGTCGTGCACCAGGCCTGAAGCCGCCGCGCGACCCGAACGAGGGGGCTCCCGGGCGACCGGGGGCCCCTTTTCTGCCTGGACGGGCGAAGGTCAGGAGGGGCGAACCGCCCGCCAGGCCCCGGCCAGCGCGGCGCCGGCGAAGGGCAGCGCCACGAGCGCCGCCGAGACGAGGGCCGCCGCGAACAGGGGCCAGCCGCCGAGGCCTCGGGGCGGGTGCAGGACGAGGAGCGCGGCGAGCGCGAGGCCCACCGCCAGGCCCGTCCCCAGGAGCACGGCGGCGGCGGCGAGATCGAGGAAGCGATCCCCGCGCCGGGCGCGCTCGGACCGGGCGAGGAGCACCGTCGCCAGGCGCCGCCGGGCGGCGGGCGGGCAGGCGAGGAAGGGCACGAGCTGCTCCGCCTCGCAGGTCGGGCAGGTGGCCACGGCCCCGGCGCAGGGCAGCGCGCCCCCGCAAGCGACGCAGGCGACCACGCGGGTCTCGACCGAGACGAGGGGCGCGACGGGCAGGGCGGCCAGGCGGCGGAGGCGGGTGGACGGCTCGGTGGCCCGGTGGGCGAGGAACAGCGCCACCAGGCCCACCCACACCAGGGCAAGGGCGATGAAGCCGAAGACGCGGAGGGGAGCCCCGCCGAGGACCAGGCCGGAACCGACCGCCACGGCGGCGCCCGCTCCGAAGAAGGCGAGCAGGCCGGCGAGCAGCCCGAGGCGGCGGCGGCGACGCTCGGCGGCGACGACGAGGAAGTCCGCCCCGGCGGCCCGGAGATCGG
>WGAH01000643.1 GCA_015489145.1 Deltaproteobacteria bacterium | reverse complement strand
GGGTTGGGCCGGGTGGGCCGGTCCCGCGTCGGGGCCGCCGGCAGGACGAGGGTGATGCGGGTGCCGCGGCCCGGGGCGCTGTCGACGTGGATCCGGCCCTTCATGCCGCGAACCAGCCCCTCGGCGGCGGGCAGGCCGAGTCCCCGGCCCCGGGCCCGGGTCGTGAAGAAGGGCTCGAAGATGCGCGCGAGGACCTCGGGTTCCATGCCCGGCCCCTCGTCCGAGACGACGATGTGCAGCGCCTCCTCGTCGTCCGTCCCGGCGGGGGCGCGGCTCGCCCGCACCTCGATGGGCGGGGGGGCGACCGCGGCCGCCGGGCGATCCGCCAGCGCCTCGGCGGCGTTGGTGACGAGCTGCACGAGCACCTGTTCCAGGGCGCTCGGGTCGACCATCGCCCGGGGGAGGTCGGGCGCGGCGTCGAGCACCAGGCGCACCCCGCCGCCGAGGGCGGCGCGGAGCAGGGGTTCGCGCTCGGCGAGGAAGGCGGCGAGGTCGACGGGTTCGGGCCGGGTGAGGCCCCCCCGGGCGTAGGCGAGCAGCCGGCTGGTCAGCGCGGCGGCGTCGCGGGCGGCGGTGACGGCGTCGTCGAGGGCCTCGCGCACCGGGTGCCCGGCGGGCAGCTCCTCGGCGGCGTAGGCGACGTTGCCGAGGATGGCCGAGAGGCGGTTGTTGAACTCGTGGGCGAAGCCGCCGGCGAGTCGGCCGAGGCTCTCGAGGCGCTGGCGCTCGAGCTGCTCGGCGAGGGCGCGACGGCGGCGGGCCTCGCGCTCGCGCAGGGCGTCGCGGGCCGCCTCCAGCTCGGCGGTGCGCTCGGCGACGGCCTCCTCGAGGGTTTCCCGGGCCTGGGTGGTTCGCTCCACCATCGTGTTGAAGGCGCGGGTCAGGGCCCGGAGGTCCCGCGCCGGGGGCAGCGGCACCGGGCTCGGCAGCTCGTCCCTCCCGACGGCGCGCGCCGCCCGGGTGAGGCGGTCGATGGGGCCGACGACGCGCCGGCGGATCAGCAGGTGCTGGAGCCCCAGGGCCAGGGCGAGCAGGGCGGCGACCAGGGCGGTGGCGCCGGCGGCCCGGCGGCGGGCGGCGGCGAGGAGCTCGCCCATGTCCACGCGGGCCTCGACGATGCTGGCGAGCTCGCCGGCCCGGTGCCCGAAGCCGCGATCGCCGTAGCGGTCGCGGACGAAGGTGGGGGCGTCGGCGGGATCGCCGTGGCAGGCCAGGCAGTCCTCGGTGTAGGCGCGGCCGCGTCGGTAGAGGAACAGGGTGGGACGGGGCCGGTCGACGAGGACGACGCGCTCGGCGAAACCCGGGTCCTCGCTGGCGGCGCGGAAGACGGCGGCGGCCTCGCCCGTCGCCTCGTGGCTCGGGGCCCGGGCGCCGATGGCCAGCTCCCGGGTCGCCACGTCCGGATCGCCGAGGATGCCGGCGGTGTAGCGCTCGAGGGCCTCGGTGGCCCAGGTGGGCTTCAGCCAGGGGTGGGTCGCGGCGTCGACGGCGTCGGCCTCGTCGGAGAACCGCTGGAACCTGGGCTCCACGTCGCGGTCCACGAACACCTGGAGCGCGAGGTGGCGGGCCGCGGCGTAGCGGGCCATCCGGGTGGCGGCGGCGACGGTGCTCGCGCGCGCGTGGTGGAGGAGGAAGGCGCCGGCGACGGCGACGAGCGCGATCACGATCACCGCGTGGCTCGCGGTGAGGGTCGTCGAGCTGTCGCCGCGCAGGGCCATGGCTGAATCCGGTTCAGCGCCGGTGCTATCGCGCCGGGGCCGGGGGGCGCACCCGGGCTGACAGCGGGTTGCGACCGCCGGGGCATCGTGCGATACCATCGGCGTGGACGGTCGGAGCGGGCCGGCACGGGAGGCGAAATGCGTCGAGGGCTGATCGGGCTCACGCTGGCCGCGGCCTGCGGCGGCGGAGCGGGCGACACCGCCGGCGATGCGCCCATGATCACGGGCACCATCCAGCCCGAGGGCGAGGACGTGAGCGGCGAGTTCGAGGGCTACCGGGCCTTCGCCTACGACCAGGGCGGCGCCTTCATCGCCTACATCTCCTCGAACCCCCGGGCGACCTGCGACAAGGTGACCGACTACCTCACCGTCGGCGCCGATCCCTACGACCCGGTGGACGTGCTCGTCGCGGGGAAGTGCGACTTCTTCATCTACCTGTCGAGCGGCTACGACGGCGGCCTCAGCCACAGCGCGGACAAGGACGACGAGGAGCTCGACACCGTGGGGCCCGGCGTCAGCCTCGGCTGCGCGATGGGCGAGGGCGAGTGGGTCTACGAGCGCCGCGACGGCGACGACAAGGACTACTACTGGTCGGGGCGCTGGTGGCAGGGGGCGCCGGTCACCTACAGCTTCGACTTTTCCGGCGGCGACGGCTCCGAGGTGGTGATGGACATCGCCATGCAGGAGTACACCGGCGCCTTCATCTACGAGGAATTCGCCAACGACCCGGCGAGCGGCGACGTCGAGGGCCACGTGACGGCCGAGTGGTGCACCGGGCTGGCCGGCACCGGGCTGTTCGGCGGCTGACCGCCGCGCGGGCCGGCAGGAGCCCGCCATGACCCGCCTTCCCCTCTCGCGGCGCCTCGCCGCGCTCGCCCTGTTCGCGGGGCTGCCGGTCGCCGCCCGCGCCGCCTTCGTCAAGGGCCCCTACCTCCAGGACGTCGCCCAGGACGGCGTGGTCGTCTCGGTGCAGCTCGACGCCGAGTCCCCCTGCACGGTGGACTGGAGCGCCGGCGACGAGACGGGCAGCGTCACCAGCCCCTCGGCCGACTTTCACGAGGTCGCGCTCACCGGCCTGTCCACCGGCACGGTCTACGACTACCGGGTGACCTGCGGTGACGACGTGTCCGATCCGGCCTCCTTCGTCACCGCGCCCCACGTCGACGCCCCCTTCGCCTTCGTCGTCATGGGCGACACGCGCACCGACACCGAGGCCCACCAGGGCGTCGTCGGCGCCGTGCTCTCGGCGGTGGGGGAGCCCGACTTCTACGTCAACACCGGGGATCTCGTCGAGAACGGCGACGACGGCGACCAGTGGAGCGACTTCTTCGACATCGAGCGCGACCTGCTCGCCGGGGCGCCCTTCTACCCGGTGGCGGGCAACCACGACGACGTCGCCAACGACTCCTACTACGTGCAGTTCTTCCACCTGCCCGCCTCCGACGCCCCGAGCGAGAACTGGTACGCCTTCCGCTACGGCAACGCGCTGTTCGTCGTGCTCGACACCAACGAGGACTTCGTCACCGGCTCCGAGCAGGCCGACTGGCTGGAGGCGACGCTGGACTCGGCGGACGCCGACCCGACGATTCGCCACGTCTTCGCCTTCTTCCACCACCCGGCCTACAGCTCCGGGGCCCACGGCGTCTTCGACGCCGACGAGTGCGCGGAGGTGCGAACCTACATCGCGCCGGTCCTGGCGGAGCACGGGGTCGAGATCGTCTTCAACGGCCACGACCACCACTACGAGCGCTCCTACCCCGAGCTGACCGACGGGGTGACCTGGGTGGTGACCGGCGCGATGTAGGTT
>WGAH01000642.1 GCA_015489145.1 Deltaproteobacteria bacterium | reverse complement strand
GTCCAGCCCCAGGCCCCGCGCCCGGTGCAGGGGGGCCTCATGCGCCTGCCCCGGGGGCTGGAGGCCCGCCGCGCCCAGGCCGCCGCCGCCAACCTCCTCGCCCGGGGCCTCCTGCCGGCGGCCACCCGGGCCCGCCTGCGCGCCGCGGGCTTTCGCGCCGTGATCCTGCTCGGCACCTACCGCCCGCTCCCCCCGGAGGCCGGGACCGCCCTCGAAACCTGCCTCGGCGAGCGCATCTTCGCCGACGACGGGGTCGACGTCTTCCCGATCCCCGCCTCCGATCGCGACTGCCGACCCTCCCCCGGGACGCGCCCGGGGGCGGCGCCGTGATCAGAACACCTCCATCCAGGCCAGGGTGGCGGTGGTGTAGATGCCCGACAGGTCGGTGCTGATCGTGCCCACCGCCGCCGCCGAGCCGTCGGTGGTCGGGTTCGAGGTGCCGTAGAACAGCGTGCCCGAACCGGTGACGGCGAGCCCGGAGACGTAGGTGTCGGCCTCCTCGACGTAGGGGTCGTCGGTGCTGTCCACCACGCCGTCGCCGTTGGTGTCCATGCCCGGCTCGCAGGTCTCGTAGTCGATGCCGTAGACCCGCCCGGTGCCGCCGTCGCAGCGGTCGGTCTCGGGGACCCAGGTCGAGAAGTAGACGTTTCCGCCGTAGACGACGGGTTCGCCGGTCAGGCCCTCGCCGGGATCGAGGGTGTAGATCCCGTCGGCGCCGCAGTCGGTCATCGGCTGCATCGTGTCGGCGGCGCAGGACTCGGGGGCCGTGTCCTTCATCGCGAAGAAGTAGCCCTCGTTCGAGGTGCTGGTTCGGTCGTAGGGCGTGCCGGTGCCCCAGTAGACCGCCAGGGAGCCGTCGCTCAGCCACGAGGTGGTCGCGGAGTAGTAGACCTCCGGGCGCCGGCTCAGCCCCCCGTCGTCGACCGGGTCGAAGAACTCGATGAAGGTGAACTCGCCGGGGTTGTCGGAGTCGAGGCAGGCCTTGTACATCCAGGTGCTCCCCGGGTCCGCGGTGTCGCCGGGCCCGGAGCCGCCCTCGTCCGTCGGCTGGTAGGCGGTGGTCACCGGGAAGTAGACCGTGTCGTGATCGCCGTCGGAATCGGCGTCGACGACGGCCAGGGCCGCCGAGACGTAGGCGTACTCGTCGTGTCCGTCGCCGTCGGTGTCCAGGGCCGAACCGTAGAGGCTGGACTCCGGGTGCAGGTTGGCGCCCCGGGCGGTGCCGCTGCCGGCGTCCTGGTAGCCGACGCTCGCGGTGCCCCAGTAGTCGTCGCCGATGTGCCACATGTAGAGGTTGGCCTCGGCCGACTCGTAGAAGCCCGTCGCGTCGGTGTAGGGCACGCCGCGCCCGGAGCCCCACAGGGCGACCCAGCGATCGCGGGGGTCCGACGAGTCGCCGTTGTCGTAGTAGAGCGCGATGACCGGGCGGCTGATCGTGTAGCCCATCGCCGTCGGGTCCGTCTCGTCGGTCTGCTCCCACAGGAACTTCGGGTCGTTCGTGTCGGTGATGTCCAGCGCGAGGGTGACCGGGCCGCCCTTGCCCTGCTGCACCACGACGACCCGGCGGATCTCGCAGTCGTCGGGCACGGTGTTGCAGTCGATGGTCTGGTCGTCGTCCGCGTCGATCCAGACGTCCTCGACCACCGGCGAGCCGTCGAACAGGAAGGTGCGCCCGTACAGCGCGAGATCGATGAGGCGCCCCGCCCAGCTCGCGTCGTGCTCGCGGTAGAGCAGGTAGCCGGGCAGCCAGGCCCACAGCTCCTCGCCCTCCTCCGTGTCGGCGGTCGAGGCGTCGTCCTCGAGGGCGAAGGCGTGCAGCATGCCGTCGTTGGCAGCGATGAGCACGATGTCGGGGCTCGTGCCGGCGTCGCGATTCTGCACCAGCTCGTCGAGGAACTTCGCGTACTTCGGGTCGCCCGAGGAGTAGGTCTGCGAGGTCGCCTCGACGACCACCGGGACCGAGTGGGGAGAATCGCCCAGCTTCCAGGTGCCGCGCTCCTGGTCGAGGTAGCGGTACTCGGCCTCGGGCAGGCCGCGGGCGAAGTCGACGAGGGCCTGCAGGTCGTCGCTGTCGACGAGGCAGTCGTCCTTGCTCAGGTCGTAGGTGAGGTCATCGGCGCAGGGCGGCGAGGTCGACGAGGTGGTGTCGAGGATCTTGGAGAGCGCCGTGGCGTCCGAACCCACCGCCGTGACGAACTCGTAGTCGAAGCCCTGGCGCCGGTCGTTGGTGCTCTCCGAGGACATCAGCGACACCGCCGGCTCGAAGAAGGTGTAGATGTCGCGCTTGCCGAAGCCGTCGCGGTCGTCGGGGTTGGACTCGGCCGAGGTGACCGGCCGGCTCACCAGCAGGGTGCCGCCGTCCCAGACCGCGCCCCCGAACTCGCTGGGGCCGTCGTAGAGCACCTGCCCGTAGGTGGCGCTCGTCTCGTCGGTGTCGATCTCGTAGGCCCGGACGTGACCCTGGGCGAGCGGGTCGCCGCCCTCGATCTCGTAGTAGGCGTAGATCAGGTAGTTGCCGTTCGAGCTGATCACCGGCGTCGACCGGCTGTAGACCCCCTCGCGGATCTCGGTGAGCACCGTGAGGATGGCGCTCAGGATCTCGTCGCTCGAGTTCGCCGTCGTGTAGACCCCGGCGCCCCCGATCTGGTCGCTCGCGTTGCCGAACAGGTTCTCGGCGATGCTCGTGGAGGGGATGCCCAGCCCGATGGTGTGCACGGTGACGTTCTGCGTGCCGCTGAGGTCGGAGCGGGCGTCGTGGTCGTAGTTGTAGTAGACGACGTTGTCGTAGAGGCACTCCTTGTCCGTGCCGGTGGTGATCCCGGACTTCTTGCACTTGACGTCCGTCGACAGGCTCGACTTGTAGGAGGCCGTCACGCTCTGGTCGTTGTAGGGCCGGTTGAGCGCGATGGTGATGACGTGGTTCTCCTGGCACCAGTACTCGATGGGGGCCTCGTTCCAGTCCGGGTCGAAGCCGTCCCCGTCGTCGTCCACGCCGTCGTCGGGCGTCGTGTTCGTCCAGTAGTCGCCCCACAGGGTCGCCAGCGACTCGGCGAGGTTGCGGGTCTTCGTCGAGTGGGCGCTGAGGCCCGACAGCGCCGCCGAGATGTTGGCGTAGCTGCTGCCGATGGGCGCGATGGGGTAGAACTCGTCGCCGTAGGTGCTGTCGTCGCTGGTGCCGACCACGCCGTAGCGCGCCCAGTCGAAGTGCTGGGTCACCTGGTCGACGGCGTCGGCCACCACCTCGATGCAGGGGTCCGTCGAGGAGGCGCTCGTCGAGCCGGCGCTGGAGGTGGTCGTCGCGCTGGAGGGAGCCGACGGGCCGAAGGCGAACCCGCCGGTCTCGCCGAGCCGGCCGCGCCACCAACCGTCGCCGCCGCGCCACCATCCGGTCTCGCGCCAGCCGCCGGAGCCGCCGCCGTCGGCGCCACCGCTGCCACCCGTGTCGACCCCGCCGCTGCCGCCCGTGTCGACGCCGCTGCCGCCGCCACCACCGCCGCCACCGGCGATGGCGGCGGTGGCGCCCGAGCCGCCCGTGTC
>WGAH01000641.1 GCA_015489145.1 Deltaproteobacteria bacterium | reverse complement strand
GGCGAGGATCATCGGTTGTCCTCCGTCGCTTCGGGGCGCACCCGGATGATGGCGGCGCGCTCGGGGGTGAGGCGGGCGGCGGCCTGCCGCACCCCCTCGGCGGTGGCGTTCCGGTAGCGGTCGAGGTCGGCCTGGAAGCCGCCGGGCGCCCCGGTGATCGCCCAGTAGCGGTTGAGCGCCGTCGCCCGGTCCTGGAGGCGCTCCACCCGGCGCAGGAAGTCGACCTCGATGCGGGTGCGGGCGCGGTCGAGCTCCTCGGGGGTGGGCCCGTCCTTCGCGAGGCGGGCGATTTCCTCCTGGACGGCGGCCTCGACCTCCTCGAGGGTGTGGCCCTCGGCCGGCATGACCGTGACGAGGAAGATGCTGCCGAGCTGCTGGCTGTACTGGGCGGCGCTCACGTCGAGGGCGATGCGGTCCTCGTGGACGAGGCGCCGGTACAGGCGGCTCGTGCGCCCGGTGGCGAGAATGCTGGCGGCGAGGTCGCACTCGGCGTCGCCTTCCTCCATGGAGGCGGGCGTGTGCCAGGCGAGGAGGCTCATGGGGATCCGCACCTGGTCGGTCAACTCGACGAGGTGCTTCGCCGGGAGGTCGACGGGATCGGGGGCCACGCGCTCGGGCAGCGCGCGGGGCTCGATGGCGCCGAAGGTGCGGGCGATGAAGGGCTTGACCGCCTCCGGGTCGAAGTCGCCGGCCACCACGAGGCTCGCGTTGTTCGGCACGTACCAGGTGTTGAAGAAGTTCTTCACGTCGTCGACCTGGGCGGCCTGGAGGTCCTCGTGGCTGCCGATGACCGGGTGGGCGTAGGGGTGGCCCGGCGGGTAGAGCACCTCGTTGAGGGCGAGCCACGCGGCGCCGTAGGGGGCGTCCTCGTAGCTCTGGCGGCGCTCGTTGCGCACGACGTCGCGCTGGAGGTCGAGCTTCTCCTGCGTCATCGCCTTGGCGAGGCCCTCCATGCGGTCGGCGTCGAGCCACAGCAGGGTCTCGAGGAGGTTGGAGGGCCCCACCGAGTAGTAGTCGGTGGCGTCCTCGCTGGTCCAGGCGTTGTTCCAGCCGCCCTCGGCCTCCATCGTGTCGTCGAAGCCCGAGCCGGGGACGCGCTCGGTGCCCATGAACATCAGGTGCTCGAAGAGGTGGGCGAAGCCCGAGCGGCCGGCCTGCTCGTCCTTGGAGCCGACCTTGTACCAGATGTTCACCGTGACCTGGGGCAGCCGGTGGTCCGGGTGGAGGACGACGTGCAGGCCGTTGTCGAGGTCGTATTCCTCGAAGGGGACCTCGACCGTCGGGGCGGCCTCGGCCGACAGGGCGGGGTGCGACATGGCGGTGCTCGCGAGGAGGGTCAGGGCGGCAGGAAGCATGGCTCGTCCGGCGGGGCGCCGCGGTTCCGGGCGGCGACCGGCTCGGCAGCCTATCCCGTCCGCTGGGAGGCGGGAGGAGCGGGGGATAGGAGGCGGCGGTGACCCGCGAGCGCCCCGAGCCGCCCCCCGACCTCGTCGGGGAATGGCGCACCGACTGCCGCCACTTCGACGGCTACCGCCCGTGCCGCCACCGCCGGAGCTGCGTCGACTGCCCGCACGCCGAGCCCGTCCCGGCGGAGGTGCTGCTGATCAACCTCGACGCGATGGGCGACGTGCTGCGGACCACCGCCGTCCTGCCGGCGATTCGCCGCGCCTGGCCCGGCGCCCGGCTCACCTGGCTCACCCGGCCCCGGGCGGCGCCGCTGCTCGCCCGCAACCCGCTGGTGGACCGCGTGATCCCCTGGGGGCCCGACGCCCTGGCCGAGCTGGCGGCGCGGCGATTCGACGTGCTGCTCAACGTCGACAAGAGCCGGGTGGCCGGGGGCCTGGCGATGCGCCTCGACGCCGCCGAGCGCCGGGGCTTCGGGCTCACCCCGGGCGGCGTCATCGTCCCCCTGCACCCGGCGGCGCGCCACCTGTACCGCCTCGGGCTCGACGACGCGGCGAAGTTCCGCGACAACCGCCGCTGCGAGCAGGACCTCGTCGCCGAGGCCCTGGGCCTCGAGTGGCGGGGCGAGCCCTACACGCTGGTGCTCGGCGAGGACGAGCGCGCTCCCGGGCCGCGGCGGCGGGTCGGCTTCAACACGGGCAGCTCGCCGGCCTGGCCCCGCAAGCGCCTGCCGCTGTCGGTGCTGGCCGAGGCGATCCGCCGGGTGGTCCGGCTCGCCGGCGAGCCGGCGCTGCTGCTGGGGGGGCCCGAGGACGCCGGGCGCAACGCCGCGCTGGCCGCCGAGCTGGGGGATCTCGTCGAGGCGACGCCGACGGATCGCGGCCTGCGCCGGGGCGCGGCCGAGGTGGCGCGCTGCGAGGTGGTCGTCAGCGGCGATTCCCTGGGCATGCACCTCGCCATCGCGCTGGGCCGCCACGTCGTCGCCTGGTTCGGCCCCACCTGCCCGCAGGAGATCCACCTCTACGGGCGCGGGGTGAAGGTGCTCGCGCCGGTGGACTGCGCGCCCTGCTGGCGGCCGGACTGCGACCGGCGGCCCTGGTGCGGCGAGGCGGTCGACCCGGAACTGGTCGTCGAGGGCGTGCGCCTGTGCCTGGAGGCCCGGCGAAGCGGGCGGCCCCTCGACGCCCGCCTCGGCGGCGACTGGGCGCCGGCCACCGAGGTGCCGGCCGGCTCCTGACGGCGGCCTACGGCGCGAGGACCCAGGCCGCCCCGGCGTCGCCGTCGGCTCCCGGGGCGCCCGCCGCCAGCGTGCCGCCGGGGGAGAGGGCGAGGGCGGTGGCGAAGGCGCGGCCCTCGACGGCGCCCCAGGCGCTGAAGGCCGCGTCGTCGAGGTCGGTCGGGGCGTCGGCCTCCCACACGAAGACCGCGCCGGAGCCGCCGGCGGTGGCCGGCGCGCCGACGGCGAGCGTTCCGTCCCGGGCGGCCAGCGCGGCGCCCAGGCGCATGCCGGGCTCGCCCGTGATGGCGGCGAGGGCGTCGTTGTCGCCGAGGACCCCGGCGGCCTCACCCGGCAGGCCCAGCACGCGCCCCCGTCCGCCCTCGGCCTCGGCGGCGCCGACCCACCAGCTCCCGTCGTCGGCCACCGCCAGCGCCGTGGCGGCCACGCCGTCGAGGCGCGCCCGGGCGCCGTCGAGGGACGCCGGCCCGCCGCTGGACCCGGCGAGGAGCCAGGCGGCGCCGGACCCCCAGCCGGGCGCCGCGAGGAGGAGGTCGGCGTAGCCGTCCCCGTCGGCGTCCCCCGTCGCCAGGACGGCGCCGAGGGCGGCGCTCTCGTCGGGCCCGGTCCACAGCGCGTCGGCCAGGGCCCCGGCGTCGCCGTCGCCGGCGTCGGCCGCCAGCAGGTAGACCGCGCCCGTCCCGTCGCGGTCGGGCGCCCCGAGAACCGCCTCCGCCAGCCCGTCCCCGTCGAGGTCGCCGAGCGCCACCGCCGCGCCGAGCCCGCCGGTCGGCTCCAGGGTCCAGGCGGCGCCGGGCACGCCGGCGGGACCCCGCCGGCGTGCCCGGCGCCGCCTGGACCCTGGAGCCGACCGGCGGGCTCGGCGCGGCGGTGGCGCTCGGCGACCTCGACGGGGACGGGCTGGAGGAGGCGGTTCTCGGCGCGCCCGACCGCGACGGGACGGGCGCGGTC
>WGAH01000640.1 GCA_015489145.1 Deltaproteobacteria bacterium | reverse complement strand
GGCGAGGATCTCGTCGAGGAGGGCGTCGAGTTCCCGGCGCAGGCGGTCGGGCAGCAGGCCCCGGTCGGCGGCCCGGCGCGCCTGCGGGCGCAGGCGCCGCTCGACCCAGAAGGCCGGCCAGTCGCCCGCGGGCAGGGGGGCGTTGGCCTGGGGCAGCCGGCCGATGAAGTTGTCGTGGTCGAGGCCGAAGCGCCGGTCGCCGAAGCGGTGCAGCGCGGCCAGCCCCCGGCCGAGACGCTCCCAGGTGCGGGCGCTCGGGGGACCGGGTTCGACCCATTCGAGGACCAGGAAGCCCTCGGCGACGTGCAGCACCTCGGGCACCGGCAGCGCGCCGGCCTCGGCCAGCCAGCGAAGACCGCGGGCCTCGGCGGCGAACATGCCGGCGGGGGCGGCGTCGTGGGCCTTGACGAACACGGGGCGGCCGGAGGCGGTGCGGGCGGCGAAGGCCCGGTTGATGTCGCCGCCGGCCACCGGGCGAAGGGCGACCACCGCCTCCCCGAGGGCCCGGCCGAGCCGCTCGGCCAGCGCCTTCACCGCGCCGCCTCCCCGGCGATCTCGGGGTGCTGGCGGAGGATGTGCGCGAGGAGCCCCTCGGCGCCGGCCTCCACGATGTCGAGCACCTCCTCGAAGCCGTCGGGACCGCCGTAGTAGGGGTCGGGCACGTCGGCGCCCTCGGGCGAGTCCGGGTCGAGGTCGCGGAACAGGAACACCTTGTCGAGGGCGCCGGCGCGCCTCGCCATCTCGCGCAGGCGGCGCAGGTTCGCGCGGTCCATCGCCACCACGTAGTCGAAGCGGGCGAAGTCCTCGGGCTTGAACTGCCGGGCCCGTCCCGACAGGCGGATGCCGCGACGGGCGGCGGCGGCGGTGGCCCGGGCGTCGGGGGGTTCGCCGACGTGGTAGGCGCTCGTGCCGGCGCTGTCGACCTCGATGGCGCCGGCGAGGCCGCGTCGGCGCAGCAGGTGCCGGAACACGCCCTCGGCGGTGGGGGAGCGGCAGATGTTGCCCAGGCAGACGAAGCAGACGCGAACCATGCGGGAACCTCCGGCCCCCTGCTATCTCGGTGGCCCCGCGACCTGATCGCGATCCTCGCCCCGCCGGCCGACGGCGGGTAGGAGGCCCGGCGGAGGGAAGACGATGAGCCACACCAAGGGAACGATCGGCATCCTCACGGGCGGCGGCGACGTGCCGGGCCTGAACCCGGCGATTCGCGCGATCACCTACCGGGCGCGTTCAGAGGGCTACCGGGTGGTGGGCATCCGGCGGGGCTGGGCCGGCCTGGTGGACTACAGCCGCGAAAAGGGCGCCGACAACAGCGGCAACGTCATCGAGCTCGACTACGCGACGGTCAACCGCGCGGCCCGCACCGGGGGCACCTTCCTGCACACGAGCCGCACGCGGCCCTCGCACCTGCCGCGGGCCCGGGTGCCCGAGCACCTGCGCGACGGGTACCGCGACGAGATCAACGACCTCACCCCCGAAGTGCTGGCCAACCTCGAGCACATCGGGGTGGACGTGCTCATCCCCATCGGCGGGGACGACACCCTCAGCTACGCCCACCGCCTGCACCGGGAGGGCGTGCCGGTGGTCGCCATCCCCAAGACGATGGACAACGACGTTCCGGGCACGGACTACTGCATCGGCTTCTCGACCTGCGTGACGCGCACCATCGAGCTGACCCACGCCCTGCGAACCACCGCCGGCTCCCACGAGCGCTTCCTCGTCATCGAGGTGTTCGGGCGCTACGCCGGCTTCACCGCCCTGCTGCCGACGATGGCCGGGGCCGCCGACCGCTGCCTCATCCCCGAGGTGCCCTTCGAGCTCGAGCACATCGCCGAGCTGATGAGCGCCGATCGCCGCGCGAACCCCAGCCGCTACTCGGTCTGCATCGTCAGCGAGGGCGCCCGGGTGGCCGGCAGCGAGTCGATGGAGTTCGAGAGCGAGGAGGCCGACCAGTACGGCCACCGCAAGCTCGGCGGCATCGGCGACAAGGTGGCCGCCGCCCTCAAGGAGCTGTCGCCGAGGTTCAACGGCGGGCAGCGGGTCAACGTGCTGAGCCAGCGCCTCGGCTACCTCGTGCGCTGCGGCGACCCGGACGCGATGGACTCCATCGTGCCGATGGCCTTCGGCAACCTCGCCCTCGACCTCGTCCTGCGCGGGAAGTACGGCCGGCTCGTCAACGTCCGCAACGGCATCTACGACCACGTCCCGGTGGACGTGGTGGTGGGGCGCAAGAAGGTCGTCGACGCCGGGCGCTACTACGTCGCCGACCGCCTGCGGCCGGCCTACGAGAGCTTCGCCCGGCAGCCGGTCTTCATCATGACCAGCGACGTGTGAGGCGGTCGAGGGCCCCGGGGAGCGCCTCGGGAAAGGCGTGGAGGGGCCCGGGAAGCACGGCGAGGGGCGCGGCGAGGATTCCGGCCTCGGCGGCGGCCCGGGCCATGCGCTCGGCGTGGCGGGTCACCTCGCCGTGGACGTGGTCGGGTCGGCCCTGGAGGCGAATGTAGGGGCGGCGCAGCTCCGGGAGAAGGCGCCAGGGCTCGAGGCCGGTCCAGGCGGCGTCGTCCCAGGGGTCGCGGTGCCAGGGTTGGGGACCGCGACCCCTGGGAC
>WGAH01000639.1 GCA_015489145.1 Deltaproteobacteria bacterium | reverse complement strand
GGCCGAGGTTGCCCGACACGCCGTCGGGGTCGGCGGCGGACAGCGCCGGGTGGGCCAGCCAGCCGAGAGCGCCGAGGCGGTAGTCGTGGGTGACGAGCACGGCCCGCTCGGCCAGTGCCGGGTCGTCGACGAAGGTGGCGGCCCCGCCGGTGGGCGAACTGCGCTGGGCCCGGCCGCGGCCGGTCACCTGGGACGAGCCGCTGGCCGCCGTCGAGGCCGCGCCCCCCTGCCCCCAGGCCCACGACAGCCTCGACGGCAGCCTCCAGGCCGGCGACGGGCAGGAGGACTGCCTGCACCTCAACGTGCTTCGCCCGGAGGGAGCGGAGGACCTGCCCGTCCTGTTCTTCATCCACGGTGGCAGCTTCGCCGACGGCTGGGGCGGGGCCGCCACCTTCGTCGACGACCCGGCGCTGGCCGAGCGGGCCGTGCTCGTCACCCACGACTACCGCCTCGGCGCTCTCGGCTGGCTGGCCCACCCGGCGCTGTCCGCCGCCGACCCCGACGGCGTGTCGGGCAACCTCGGCCTGCGCGACACCCTCGCCGCCCTGCGCTGGGTGCGCGACAACGCCCGGGCCTTCGGCGGCGACCCGGACCGCATCCTCGTCTTCGGCGAGTCCGCCGGCGGCCTGGCCACCTGCGCCCTGCTGATGAGCCCCGAGGCCGAGGGGCTGTTCGCCGCCGCCGCGATCGAGTCCGCTTCCTGCGGGGCCATCCTTCGCCCCCTGCGCGGCGCGGACGAGCGCTGGAGCGGCGACTCCGCCGAGGAGCAGGGCGAGCGCTTCGCCGAGGCCGCCGGCTGCGACGGGGCCGAGGACGTGGTGGGCTGCCTGCGGGACCTCGACGTGGAGGCCGTGCTCGCCGCGCTCCCCGCCCGGAAGGGCACCACCGGCGACGGCGAGCCCTACGGCCTGGCGGTGGACGGCGTGCTGATCCCCGGCGCCGCGCCCGACCGGTTCTCGGCGGGGGCGTTCCACCGGGTTCCCGTGGCCGCCGGCGTCAACGCCAACGAGGGCGTGATGTTCACCGGGTGGTTCGGCATCGAGGACGCCGAGACGCTGGAACGCACCCTCCGCGCCGCCGGACGGGAAATGGGCATCGAGGACCTCGACGGCCTCGTCGCCCTCTACCCCGCCGAGGACTGGCCCTCGGCGCAGGCGGCCTTCGACGCCTTCTACGGCGACGCGGTCTTCGTGTGCCCGACCCGCTCCTTCCTCGGCGCCATCGCGCCTTTCACCGACGCCCGCGGCTTCTTCTTCGACCAGGCGCCCTCGTGGCTGGAGGGCACCGCCTGGGCTGACTGGGGCGCCTTCCACGGCAGCGAGCTGCCCTTCGTCTTCGGCACCCTGCCGGCCTACGCCGACGCCGACGACCGGGCGACCAGCGAGGCGATGCGCGCCGCCTGGACCTCGCTGGCGGGCGACGCGCCCACCCTCGACGGCGCGGAGGCCTGGCCCCTGTTCACCGCCGGCGGCGGGGAGGACCCCTACGGCGGCGACGGCGGCACCTGGGCGCGCTTCGCCGCCGGCGCCGAGGTGGTCACCGGCGTGCGCCGGGAGGTCTGCGACTTTTTCGACGCCCAGGGATGGACGCGGTTCTGAGGCGAGCGGCCGACGCCGCCGGAGCCACGGCCGATTCTCCGCCCGTCACGCCGACTCACGCGAGGCCCCCACCCGGAGGGAGCGGCCGGGACGACCCCACGGTTCATCCGGCGTAACGCCGACTCACGCGGACTCACGCCGCCGCGCACCGACCCCCGCCAGCAAGGGCAGCAGGCCGAGGAGCGCCGCGGGCCCGGCGGAGGAGGTCGCGGCCGAGCAGGCGCAGCCGCCGGGCTCCCCGCCGCCCTCGCAGGGCGACCAGTCGCCCCAGTCGCAGCCGTCGCACTCCTTGGTGCGGCTGCCGCCGTCGGTGCACAGCATGGTGCGCGTCTCGCCGGGCTCGCAGGCGCAGTCCTCGTCGGGCCAGTCGTCGCCGCCTCCCGAGCCGGTGTCCACCGGCCCGACGCCGCCGGTGTCGTCGCCGCCCCCGCCGGAGACCGGCTCGAAGCGCAGGGCGTCCAGGGCGAGCTTGCGGCCCCGGTCGGCGCTCTCGTCGTAGTTGTCGCCGAGCCGCACCCACTGGTCTCCGCCGGCGGCGAAGTGGAAGGTGCCGAGGCGCACCCACCCGCCGGCCCCCGCCGACTGGTCGACGATGGCGTAGTCGCTCTCGTCGCCGAAGAAGACCTTGTAGCGGGCGCGGGTGGTGAGGTCGTCGAGGTTGGGCACCCAGGCGTGGACCACGTAGTCCCCGGCGGCATCGAAGCGGAGCATCCAGTTGAGGCCCTCGCTGTAGTCCGGCTCCGCCACGTCGACCTCGGTCCACCAGGCGTGCTCGCCGTGGCCGTTGGTGTCGTGCAGGTCGCCGGAATCCCCCGTGGGACAGCCGCAGGCCCCGTCCTCCTCCACCACCGTCACCCCTGTCTCTTATACACATCTGACGCTG
>WGAH01000638.1 GCA_015489145.1 Deltaproteobacteria bacterium | reverse complement strand
GGCGAGGATGACCGTCTCGGCGCCGACCCCCGACCCGGAGCCCCCGCGGGTCAAGGGCATGGTCGACGCCGAGACGGTCATCCTCGCCTGGAGCCTCCCCGGTGGCTACTGCGAGGACCAGCCGGTGATGGAGTTCGCGGCCAACCAGCTCACGTCCTTCATCTACTACACGCTGGTGCCCTCCTGGGAGTGGGACGACGTCGACCAGTCCATCGACGGCCTGGGCTGCTCGGTCAACGTCGGGGCCACGAGCAGCCAGCTCATGTGCTTCATCGAGCCCAAGGCCAGCGGCGGCTACTCCGGCGAGCGCCTGATCCGCAAGGCGGCCGACGCCCTCTACCTCCAGTGGGAGCGCGAGAACCCGGAGCTCAAGCCCTTCCAGCAGCAGCAGTACCAGTACGCGAAGATGTCGTACATGGCGAGCGTGCTCCAGTCGGTGGACCTCGTCGCCTCGCTGTTCTCGGGCCGGGCCTTCGACGCGGCCAAGATGACCCACTACACCGCGGACCCGCGCTACTTCTCGCGCATGTTCACCGCGATCTCGAAGGTGCAGCCCGAGCAGGTGCAGGACCTCGCGCGGAAGTACATCACCCGCGACCGCATGGTCAGCGTGATCATCGAGCCGATGGACGAGGAGGAGCGCGCCCGCCGCGAGGCCGCCTCCAAGCGCGGCGACGAGAAGCGCCAGCAGTACAGCGCCACCACCCGCGACCGCGAGTACGAGTTCGCCTTCGACTTCGAGACGATGAGCGACGACAAGATCAAGTCGGTCACCGTGGTGCCCGACCGCTCCAAGATGCGGGAGTTCACCCTCGACAACGGCCTCAAGGTCGTGCTGCTGCCCCACGGCGAGGCGCCGATGGCCCACGTGGGCCTGCTGGTGCACGGCGACGACCTCACCGCTCCGGAGTGGGGCCTGGACAGCATGGGCGAGGCCCTGTCCCGGCGGGGCTACGGCAAGGACGAGCGCGAGCTGGCGGTCGCCGCCTTCTTCGGCGAGGGCTCCTCGGCGCGCGGCCGGCTGCTCACCGTGAGCGGTTCGAGCGCCAACCTCGACGCGCTCCTGCACACGGTGCGGTGGAAGACCGGCCACTTCGACTGGGAGTTCGCCAACCGGAGCCAGTGGCTCAAGCGGCAGGACCACGGCTACAAGAGCGCCGGCGAGGAGCCGGACACCTGGGCGAGCCGCATTCGCCGCGAGCGCCTCTACGGCCCCGACAGCCCGCTGGGCTACTGGTGGACGGCCGACCGCCGCGCCGCCCAGCGCGAGTGGAGCAACGACCAGGTCAAGAACTGGATCCTCCGCAAGTACCAGCCGGCCAACAGCACCCTGGTGATCACGGGCAAGATCGACCTGGACGCCGCGGAGAAGGCCGTTCACACCTACTTCGACGGCTGGGCCCCGGCCGACGGGGTCGAGGTGGGTCGGGTGCCCTACCTGCCCAAGGACGACTTCCTGCCCGAGCGGCAGGTGCTGATCTTCGACAAGCCCACCGCCACCCAGTCCCAGGTGGTGCTCGCCTGTCCGCTCGACTGGGACCGGGACGAGCAGGACGCCACCGCCCAGGTGATGAGCGACGTGCTCGACGAGGAGGCCTGGCGGCGGCTGCGCGAGGAGAAGGGCGTGACCTACGGCGCCAGCGCCCAGGTCAGCCGCCCGCCCGAGGGCCGCGGCATCCTCTACCTGTTCTCGCTGGTCCAGAACGACGCGACGGGCTTCGCCGTCTCCACCTTCTTCGACCTCGTGCGGAGCGTCGAGGAGGATGGCGCCGACCCGATCAAGGTCACCAGCCACAAGTGGTCGCGGGGTCGCCGCTACGTCCTCGGCCAGCAGTCCGGCGACGCCATGCTCTCGCGCCTGCTCGGCCAGGACGACATGGGCTACTTCGCGATGTACCGCGACACCCTCGCGGCGGTGGACGGCGCCGACTTCCCGGCGATGATCCACCCCTGCGTCGGCCACGAGGTCGTCACGGTGGTCGGCCCGAAGGAGTACGCCGAGAAGCAGCTCGAGGACAAGGGCATCGACTACGAGGTCGTCGACTGGGAGGGCCTGCTCGAGAGCACGCTGTCGCCCAAGGAGCTCAAGAAGCGCCAGAAGCAGAAGGCCAAGGAGGAGGCCGACAAGGCCGCCAAGGGCGGCAGCGGCGACTGAGCGCCGCCCCGGCCGGGGGCCCGTGGGGGGCGCTCAGCGCCCGCCCGCGGCCCGGCGGGTCTTCTGCTCGAGGTGCTGCTGGATGCGCGCCAGGTAGCGGGAGAGGGTCTCGAGGTTGGCGCGCTCGGGCGACTTCAGCAGGGCCATGCGCCCGCGCTTGAGCGCCTGCTCGACGTCCTGGATGGCCGACTTGTGGAGCAGCGGCTGGTGCTCCCGCAGGAAGGTCTCGAGGGCGACGAGCTGGTGCTCGACCTTGTCGCGGAGGCGGGCGGCGGGATCGACGGGCGGGGCCTCCGGCTCGAGGCGAAGGGCCTCGATGTCGGAGCGCTTGAGGGCGCTCGGGGCGTCGATGGTGATCGCCTCCTCGGCGCCGGTGCGGGTGTCCCGGGCCGAGACGTGGACGATGCCGTTGACGTCGATGTGGAAGCGCACCTGGATGCGTGGCACCCCCCGCGGGGCCGGCTGGATGCCGGTCAGCTCGAACTCGCCGAGGCTCACGTTGTCGCGGGCGAGGGGAGCCTCGCCCTGGAGGACGTGGATCTTGACGGTGCGCTGGTTGTCGACGACGGTGCTGACGAGCTGGTGCTGCTGGGCGGGGATCGTGGTGTTCTTGGGGATGAGCACCGCGCTGCGCCCGCCGGCCACCTCGATGCCGAGCGAGAAGTTGGTCACGTCGAGGAGGGTGACGCTCTTGACCTCGCCGCCGAGGATGCCGGACTGGATGGCCGCGCCGACGGCCACGACCTCGTCGGGGTTGAAGCCCTTGTTCAGGGGCTTGCGGAACAGGTCGCGCACGAGGGCCTGCACCCGGGGGATGCGGCTGGAGCCCCCCACCATGATCACCTCGTCGAGATCGGCGGGGTCGAGGCGCGCGTCGGCCAGGGCCCGCTCGCACTCGGCGATGGTGCGCTCGTAGATCGGGGCGGTGAGGCTCTCGAAGGTCTCGCGGTCGAGGCGCGCCTGGAGGTGCCGGGGGCGGTCGCCGTCGGTGACGAGGAAGGGGAGGTGGATCTCGGTGCTGCGGACGTTGGACAGCTCCATCTTGGCCCGCTCGGCGGCGTCGAGGAGCCGCTGCATGACCACCGGGTCGCCGCTGGCGTCGATGCCGTGCTCGTCCTCGAAGCGCTCGAGCAGCCAGGCGACGACGGCCCGGTCCACGTCGGCGCCGCCGAGGCTGTTGTCGCCCCGGGTGGCGAGAACCTCGGCGACGTCGCGGTCGACGCGCAGGAGCGAGATGTCGAAGGTGCCGCCGCCGAAGTCGTAGACGGCGATGGTGCTCGGTCGGCGGCGGTCGTGGAGGTAGGCGAGGGCGGCGGCGGTGGGCTCGTTGATGATGCGGAGCACGTCGAGCCCGGCGATGGCGCCGGCGTCGCGGGTGGCCTGCCGCTGCCGGTCGGTGAAGTAGGCCGGCACCGTCAGCACCGCCTCGGTGACCTGCTCGCCGAGGAAGTCCTCGGCGGACTTCTTCAGGCGTTGCAGGATCATCGCGGCGATTTCCTGGGGGATGTAGTCGCGGCCGCCGATGCGGACGGCGCAGTCGCCGTTGGGCGCCTCGACCACCTCGTAGGTGACCGCCGCCGCCTCGTCCCGGCAGTCCTGGTAGCGCCGGCCCATGAAGCGCTTGATGCCGTAGACGGTGGCCTTGGGGTTCACGAGGCGCTGGCGCTTGGCGATGTCGCCGACGAAGCGCTCGCCGTCCTGGGAGAACCCCACCACCGAGGGGGTCACCCGGCCCCCCTGCTCGTTGATGATCACGCGCGGCTCGGCGTGGTCCATGTAGGCGACGACCGAGTTGGTCGTGCCGAGGTCGATGCCGATGATGGTTCCCATGGAGCGGCGGTTTCCTCGGGTCGGGGCTTGGGGGGCGTCGCCGGGTATGGAGATGAAGGTACGGGAGCCCCCGTCGGAGTGTCAACCGGGATGCCCGGGACCGGACTCGAACCGGTACTCCCATGCGGGAAGAGGCTTTTAAGGCCCCTGTGTCTACCCATTCCACCACCCGGGCGGGCGGGGGGCGCGCCGACCCCCGCCCGGACCCGTTACTTCGTCGGCGATGCCCGGTCCATCCCGTCGCGCCCGGTTTCCCACGCGGAGCGCCCTGCTCGCGGTGGTCGGCCTGCTGCGCTGCGCTCCCTGGCACCGCCCCTCGGCGGACGTGGACGCCGGCGCGCGCTCGGACCTCGCCTGGGCGGCGGCGCGGGAACCCGCGGACCTCGACGCGGTCGAGGCGCCGCTGCTCGCCGCCCTCGCCGAGGACCCGGCGGACGTCGAGGCGCTCTGGCGACTCGCCCGGGTCGAGCTGCTCCAGGCCGACCTGGTCCCGGCCGGCGAGGAGGGGCGGGTCGACCACGCCCGCCTCGCCCGGGAGTACGGCGTGCGTTGCCTCCTCGCCGATGCGGGGCTCGCCGCCCTCGCGGCGCGCGAGCCGGGGGGCTTCGGGCCGAAGGCGGCGGCCGCCGCGAACGACGGGACCTGCGCGAGCTGGGCCGCGCTGGCCTGGGCTCGGTGGGCGGAGGCCCGGGGACCGGCCGCCTCGGTGGATGCCCCCACCCTTCGCGCCCTCGCGGAGCGCGCCGTGGCGCTGCGTCCCGAGGACGCCCGCGCTCACGAGGCCCTGGGGCTGGCCCTCGCCCTCGACCCGGTGAATCCCGACCTCTCCGGCGCCCGCGCGGCCCTGGAGCGGGCGGCGGCCCTCGATCCGGGCTCGCCCCTGCCTCGCGTGGAGGCGGCCGCCCTCGGCGCGGCCGCCGGCGAGGAGCCGGCCCGCCGGGTCCTGCGCGAGGCCGCCGGGGGCGCCGTGCGCTGCGCGATCCCCCTGGAGTGCCTCGCGGCGCGCAACCGGGCCGCACGAGACCTCTCCGCCGCGGACGAGGCGGTGGACTGGGCGGCGGTGCGCCGTCAGCTGGAGGCCACCCGGGCCGGGCTGCTGGAGGCCCGGGAGGCGCCGCCGACCGAGTGAGCTAGCGGTTCCGCTTCTTCATGGCGCGGCGCAGGGCCTTGCGCCGGCGCTTCTCGGCGAGCCGCTGCTTGAGGCGCCGCTTCTCGCCGGGCTTCAGGTAGAAGCTGTTCTTCTTGATGTCCTTGCGGATGCCCTCCCGCTCGACCTTGCGGCGGAAGCGGCGCAGCGCCTTCTCGAACGGCTCGTTTTCGCGGACGGTGACGAGAATCAAGACGACTCCATGGGATGCGCGGGGTGGAGGCGCGCAGGTAGCACGGCGGCGGCGCCCTGCCAAGGCGTGGAGGCGGCCGGCGGCGCGAATGCGCGCGGTCGCGCCGTTCTAACCGACCGTGCCCCCGCTGGCGAACCCCGCCGCAAGCCGGATCGGGGGCGCCGGCATCCGGCCGGCGTTCGCCGGGGTGGCCGGGCTCCGCGGTTCAGAACACCCCGCCGACGGCGCCGCCGACGTAGAGCATGTCGTGGATGCCGAAGTCGAGGCGGATCGAGGCCCGGTCGCCGAAGTTCACCCGCGCGGCGCCGGACAGGTCGATCATCGGCAACACCCCGGGCACGCGCTTGGCGCCGTCGTCCGGGCAGTGCTGGTAGCGGTCGTAGGCCGCTTCCTGCTCGCCGCAGGTGCGGTCGGTGTTGCCCTCGTTGCCGCCGGGGTGCCACTGGGTGAGTTCACCCTGGAGCACCGCCACGCCGAGGCCGGCGCCGAAGATCATCGACAGCCACACCTCGCGGTCGGCGGGGGTGATGTCGACCTCGTGGCCGAAGTTGGCGCCGAGGACGTGCATGCCGAAGTTGGTGGGGCGCACCCAGTCGCCGTCGTCGTGCTCGGGCGGCTCCTCGACGTCGTCCCAGTAGCCCTCCTGCATGAGGTTGCCGACGTACTCGTAGTAGAAGAACCAGTTCACCGGCCGCTGCTTGATCACGTACTCGACGCCGAGGGCGTAGGCCCGGGCCTTGGGACGGTCGTAGGCGTTGGCCCCCTCGTCGTCGGAGTTGAAGTACCAGATGTCGAGCACGGAGTCCGGGACCGACAGGTAGCGGCCGCGGAAGTTCAGCTCCATGAGGTAGTCGCGGCGGCGCTCGACGGTGTCGCCGCCGATGGGGGCGGCCGCCTGGACGGGTGAGACGCTCGCCGCGGCGGCGGGGGT
>WGAH01000637.1 GCA_015489145.1 Deltaproteobacteria bacterium | reverse complement strand
GCCGACGGTGAAGCCCGTGCCCGATCCCCACCCCGAACCGCCGATCCTGCGCCCCCGGCGCCGCATGGACCACATCCTGCTGGCCGCCGACATGCGCGTGTGCTCCGAGCAGCTCTTCGCCCACGGCGTCGTGATGGCGATGGCCTCGGGCGCGACCCTGCACCTCGTCCACGTCCACCCGCCCGGCGAGGAGCCCCGCTGGGAGGCGATGCCCTCGGTGCGCGAGGTGCTGCACCGCTGGGGCATCCTCGACGAACGCGCGCCCGTGGAGGCCTTTCGGGCCCTCGGCTTCCAGGTGCGGGCCGAGGCGGTGGCGGCCCGCGACCCGGCCGAGGTCGTGGTGCGCCTCGCCGAGGAGCGCGCCCCGGACCTGCTCCTGCTCGGCACCCGAGGCCGCCAGGGCCTGAGCCGCCTGCTCCACGGCAGCGTCGGCGAGCGCATCGCCCGCGGCGCCGGCCTGCCCACCCTGTTCATCCCGGCCGGCGCGCGGGGCATCGTCGACCTGGTGGAGGGGCACCTGCGCCTCTCGCGCCTGCTGCTGCCCGTCGGCGGGCGCGTGCCGGTGCAGCGCGCGGTCGACATCGCCACCTCCACCCTGGACCTGCTCGCCCGGGACCGCGCCGAGATCGTCGTCGTCCACGTCGGTGACGACCCGGTGGAGGGCGTGGTGCTGCCGGCCCGCGACGGCTGGGAGTGGCGCACCGACCTCCGGCGGGGCGCGGTGGTGCCGGCGATCCAGGCGGCCATCGCCGAGCACACCCCCGACCTGGTGGTGATGGCGACCTGCGGCGGCCGGGGCCTGCTCGGAGCGCTCCGCGGCAGCCGCACCGAGCGCGTGCTGCACGAGGCGCGCTGCCCCGTCCTGGCGGTTCCCGTCGAGGCCCCGGAGGAGGCCGCGGACGGCGGCGGCGCCTGCGCCGGCGCTTCCGGCGAGGGCTCCGCCGAGAGGCCGGCGCGGGGCTGATCGCCGGCGACGCGCCCGCCGGGCGGCTCAGACCGTGTTGCGGACGTGCAGCTCGGCGAGCTGCTCCGGGTCGACGGGCGCCGGGGCGCCGGCCATGAGGTCCTGGGCCGTCGTCGTCTTGGGGAAGGCGATGACGTCGCGAATGTTGTCGGTGCCGGCGAGCAGCATCACCCAGCGGTCGAAGCCGGCGGCGATGCCCCCGTGGGGCGGGGCGCCGCTGGCCAGGGCGTCGAGGAGGAAGCCGAAGCGGGCCCGGGCCTCCTCGGCGTCCATGCCCAGGGCGGCGAAGACCTTGCGCTGCACCTCGCCGTCGTGGATACGCACCGAGCCGCCCGCCACCTCGTAGCCGTTGCAGACCAGGTCGTAGGCATCGCTCAGCACCTCGGCCTCGCGACCCGTGCCGAGGAGCGCGACGTGCTCGGGCTTGGGGGCGGTGAAGGGGTGGTGCAGGGCCACCCAGCGGCCGGCCTCCTCGTCCCACTCGAAGGCGGGGAAGTCCACCACCCAGGCGAAGCGGAAGACGCCCTCGGGCACCAGCCCGCGCTCGCGGGCGACGTGGTTGCGGAGGTTGCCGAGGCCGGCGTTCACCGCCGCGGCCGGGCCGGCGGCGACGAGCACCAGGTCGCCGGGAGAGACGCCGGGGATGCCGGCGCGCAGCTCGGCCTCGACCTTCCCCAGCGGGCCGCTCCAGGCGTCGCCCTCCTTGACCTTGCCCCACAGCAGCCCGCCGAGGCCGTAGCGGCGCGCGAACTCCGTCCAGGCGTCGAGGGTCTTGCGGCTGGTGTCGCCGGCGGCGCCGGGCACGACCATCGCCTTGGCGATGCCGCCGGCGTCCAGCGCGCCGCGCACCACCCGGAAGCCGGTGGCGCCCCAGTCGAGCTCGGCCAGCTCGAGGCCGAAGCGGAGGTCGGGCTTGTCGACGCCGAAGCGGCGCATCGCCTCGGCGTAGCTCAGCACCGCGAAGGGCTCCAGCTCGACGCCGAGCACCTCGCGCCACACGTGCCGGGCCAGCCCCTCGGCCACCGCCATCACCGCGTCGCGGTCGGCGAAGCTCATCTCGATGTCGATTTGCGTGAACTCGGGCTGGCGGTCGGCGCGCAGGTCCTCGTCGCGGAAGCACTTGACGATCTGGAAGTAGCGGTCGCAGCCGGCGACCATGAGGATCTGCTTGAAGATCTGCGGGCTCTGGGGGAGCGCGAACCACTCGCCCGGGTGGACCCGCGAGGGCACGAGGTAGTCGCGGGCCCCTTCCGGGGTGGAACGGGTGAGCACCGGGGTCTCGATCTCGAGGAAGCCGAGGCGGTCGAGGTAGCGGCGGGCGGCCTGGGCGGCGCGGTGCCGGATGAGCAGGTTGCGCTGCAGCTCCGGCCGGCGCAGGTCGATGTAGCGGTGCTGGAGGCGCACCTGCTCGCTGACCGGGGCCTGGGTGCCCGGGGTGAAGGGCAGCGGCCGGCTGGCCGAGAGCACGGCGAGGCGGGTGGGCCGCACCTCGATCTCGCCGGTGGGCATGTCGGGGTTGACGGCGGCCTCGGCGCGGCGGGCCACCACGCCCTCGACCTCGACCACCCACTCGAGCCGCACCCGCCGGGCGACCTCCCAGGCCGCCTCGGGCGCCGTCTCGTCGAGGGTGACCTGCGTGAGGCCGTGGCGGTCGCGCAGCAGGATGAACATCACCCCGCCCGCGTCGCGGATCGCGTGGACCCAGCCCTGGAGGAGGACGGTCTCGCCGGCGTTCCCGGCGCGCAGGGCCCCGGCGTTGTGGGTTCGGCGGCCGATGCGGCCCTCGACGTGCTCGGACATGCTCACCTCGCGGCCGGCCTCCCTAACGTCCGGGGCCGGACGGCGCGCGGCCTCACCCGGCCGGCCCCGGGGGCAGGTGGAGGGTGACGCGGGTGCCCTCGCCCGGGCGGCTGAAGATGGTGGCGCGGCCGCCGTGGCGCTCGGCCACCACGCGGACGATGGCGAGGCCCAGGCCGCTGCCGCCGCGGTGGCGGGAGCGCCCGGGATCCACGCGGTAGAAGCGGTCGAAGACGTGGGGAAGGTGCTCGGGAGCGATGCCCTCGCCGGTGTCCTCCACCGCGATGCGCCAACCGCCGTCCTCCCGGGCGACCGCGACGCGCACGCGCCCCTCCGGCGCGTGGCGGAGGGCGTTGGCGAGGAGGTTGTCGAGCGCGATGTCGAGGAGGCGGGGGTCGGCCCGGGCCGGGGCGCGTGGAGGGGCCTCGACCTCGATGGGCACGCGGCCCGGATCGGCGTGACGGGCCGCCGCCTCCCGGGCGAGGGCGGCGAGGTCGACATCGGTCCAGGCCGGCGCCTCCCCGGCGCGGGCCAGGGCGAGCAGCCCGTCCAGGGTGCGCTGCACGCGGCGCGCCGACGCCGCCACCACCTCCAGGGCCTCGCGGTAGGCCGCCGCCTCGCGGGGGCGGCGCAGCGCCACCTCGGCCTCGCTGCGAATCGTCGCCAGGGGGGTGCGGAGCTCGTGGGCGGCGTCGGCGGTGAAGGCGGCCTGGCGCTCCCAGGCGCGGCGCAGGGCCTGGAATTCCTCGCCGCTGACGATGCGCCGCGACAGCACCACGCCCAGGCCGGCCCCGAGCCCGGTGAGCGCGAGGCCGGCGAGGACGAGGCGCAGGAGCAGGCGGTCCAGCTCGGCGAGGACGGGCCCCGGGTCGGTGGCGAGGGTCACCTCGACCGGGCGGGGCGGCCCCGGATCGCTCTCGACCGCCACGGTGCCCCGCCACACCCGCCCGTCGATGCGCCCGCCCTCGGCCAGGGTGCGGCCGTCGGCGGCGATGCGCCAGCCGGCGAGCCCGTCGAGCACCTCCGGGGGCACCGGCTCGGCCTCCCAGCCGTGGTCGTACTCGACGAAGCCGGCGAGGGCGACGGCGCGGGCGGCGACGGCCCGGTCGAGGTCGGCGAGCCGCCACGCCCGCACCTGCCAGGCCACCAATCCCACCTCGAGCGCCAGCAGCACGGCCAGCGGGCCCACCACCGCCAGCAGGATGCGCGCCTGGAGCTTCACTCCGGGGCCTCGACCCGGTAGCCGAGGCCGCGCACCGTCTCGACGACGTGGGGCGCGGTCTTGCGGCGGATGTGGCTGATGTGCACCTCGACGGCGTTCGAGCTGAGGGCCTCCGGCAGGTCGCGCACCGCGGCGGCGATCTGGCCCCGGGAGCGCACCTGCCCCCGGTGGCGCACGAGGTCCTCGAGGATGCCCAGCTCGGTGGCGGTGAGGGGGGCCGGCCGCCCCCGCCACCACGCCCGCCGGTGCCGCGGGTCGAGCTCGAGGGCGCCGGCGACGAGGCGCGGTCCGGCCTGGCCGGCGGCGCGGCGGAGCAGGGCGCGAATGCGGGCGAGAAGCTCCTCGAAGGCGAAGGGCTTGGCGAGGTAGTCGTCGGCGCCGGCATCGAGGCCGGCCACCACGTCCCTGGTGCCGTCGAGGGCGGTCAACATCAGCACCGGCACCGCCAGGCCGTCGAGGCGCAGGCGACGGCAGAGGTCGTCGCCCGAGAAGCGCGGCAGCAGCCGGTCGAGGAGGAGCAGGTCGTAGTCGCCCTCCAAGGCCGCGAACAATCCCTCCTGCCCATCGTGCTCCACGTCCACCACGTAGCCCTCCTCGGCCAGCCCCCGGGCGACGGCGCGGGCGAGGTCGGGCTCGTCCTCGATGAGCAGGATGCGCGGCATGGCCGGGATCATCGCACGCCCGGCGGGCGTTTCCTGAAGCCTCGCTGAAGGTTCGGCGCCGACGAGCGCGGGACCGGGGCAAGGTTCGCGTGGCAGCCTGGAGGCGCACGCGAGGTGCGAACGGAGGACGAGCGATGAAGACGATCTGGATGGTGCTGGCGGCGGCGGCCTGGGCCGGGGACCCGGCGGTGGACCCGTGGTCGGCGCCCCCGGCGGTGGCCGAGACGATGGCGGCCCGCTTCCCGGGCTGGACGGTGGAGAGCGTGGAGGCGGAGCAGGACGGCTTCGAGCTGCGCCTGCGCCGGGACGGGCGCTGGGTGGAGGCCGAGCTGGACCGCGACGGCCGCGTCGTGGAACTCGAGGCACTGCTGCCGCCCGAGCTGGTGCCGCCCGAGGTGCGCGCGGTGGTGGCGGAAAGGCGCCCCACGGGCACCGTCGTCGCGGCCAAGGCCGAGCGGGAGGGCGGCGGGCTGGTCTACGAGGTGCTGCTCCGCGAGGGCGGCAACCTCGTCGAGGCCGCCGTCCGCACCGGCGGCGAGCCGCCGGGAAGCCGCGGCACGCTCGTCGAGGAGGACGACGAGGACGGAGAAGGCGAGGAGGACGGCCGGTAGGGCCGCGCCGGCCTCCCGGCGCCGGCGCGAAGACGGGCGGCGAGGCGGCTCCCCCGAGGCCCGGCTGCCACCGGGGAGCGCGGCGGTGGCCCGAGCGGGCACCCGCCGGGCCGGCCAGCACCCACGACCCGCCTGGAAAGGCGCCGAGGCACGTCACTGGCCCCGGTCCTGCGAACAGGACCGGGGTCAATGTCGCATCGTCCGCACAGGTGGGGCCCCGATGTCGGGGGGGGCAGCGGCTCGCGGCGGAGGGCTCGCCGAAAACCACGGTTCCTTCGTGGCGCCAAGACCCCGGCCCCGCCCTGGACGCGCGAATTCGCCGCGATTCAGGGGCCAGGGTAGACACTCGACCCCGACCTGTTCGGCCCGCGCGACACCAGCGGGGCACCTGGCGACAGGTCGAGGGTGAACGTCGGGGGGGGGCACCGCCCGGCGGCCGGCTGGCGGTCCTTTCCTTCTCCACGATGCCGGCCGGAGGCCGGCGCTTCCATGACGCGGCAGGATGTGAAGCCGCCGGTCTCCGCATTGACGCTCACGCCCAGCCGCCCGCTCTCCCCGACCGCTCCAGTGCACCGATGCCGGTGTAGACGCGGCATCCTGCCGCGTCATCGAGCAGCCTGCGCGAACCGGGAAGCCTCCCAAAACTCGGCCCCGGCCGGAAGATGATGCCGACGGTCTCCCCCTTCGCGATCACCCCCAGCCGCCCGCGCTCCCCAACCGCTCCAGTGCACCGATGCCGGCCGGAGGCCGGCGCTTCCACGACCCCGCACGACGCCGCGTCTACCACCTCCAGCTTCCACGACCCCGCACGACGCCGCGTCTACCACCTCCAGCTTCCACGACCCCGCACGACGCCGCGTCTACCACCTCCAGCT
>WGAH01000636.1 GCA_015489145.1 Deltaproteobacteria bacterium | reverse complement strand
GGGGATCCCCCGCCGGCTCGGCGGAGACGAGCATCGTCACCGGGTCGAGGTGCAGGGCCACGGCGTCGTCGCCGTCGCTGCCGGCCACCCGGGGGAGGCGCACGGCGATGCGCGGGCCCTCGGGCTCCAGCAGGATGGCGGTGTCGAAGCCCGCGGCGAGGTCCACCGGGCGGGGGCCGCCCTCGCGGTGGGTGCGGACGGCCAGCCAGGCGCGAATGCCGCGGCCGGCCACCGCCTCGCGCCAGCCCGCCACGTCGAGGCCGGCGGCGTCGATGCCGTGGAGCACCACCACCGTTGGGTGGAAGTCCATGACGCTCGCCACGGTGTCGAGCAGCTCCGTCAGCTCGGTCGGACCGAAGGCGCCGCGGTCCAGGGCGCTGTGGATCACCCGGTTGCGCTCGACGGCGAGCATGAGCGCGGAGGTCTGCTCCACGCCGGCCTCGCGGGCGAGGGCCCCGAGGATCTCGTCGTAGAACGCCCGCACCCGCGCCTGGTCGTCGACCAGGGAGACGTGGAGCACGGGCACGCCGCGCAGCAGGGCGTTGAGCGCCACGTGCACGAGCATCGCGGCCTTGCCGATGCCGGCGCGGCCGAGGATGCCGCCCACCTGCCCGGGTTGCAGGCCGCCGCGAATCGAGGAGGCGATGGCGGCCATGGGGCTCTTCTGGATGAGGATTTCGCCGTTCATGGGGTCTCCGGGAGGGGCGGGGGCTCAGGAGGCGCGCTTCTCGGCGTGCTCGCGGACCAGCGCTTCCATGATCTCGCGCGGGACGCGGTGGTAGCGGCTGAACTCCATGGTGAACTCGGCCTTGCCCTGGGTCGCCGACCGCAGGGTGGTGGCGTAGCCGAACATCTCGGCCAGCGGCACCTCGGCCTCGATGCGGGCGAAGTGCTCCTGCTCGGTGACGCCGAGGATGATGCCGCGCCGCTGCATGAGGGTGGCGACCATCGGGCCGTGGAACTCGCTGGGGCCCTCGACGGCGACGAGCATGATCGGCTCGAGCACCGCCGGCGCGCCCTGGGGGAAGAAGCGCCGCCAGGCGCCGCGGGCGGCCTCCTGGAAGGCGACGTCGGAGGAGTCGACGACGTGGTGGTTGCCGTCGGTGATCACCACCTTGACCCCGGTGACCGGCGCCTCGACCAGCGGCCCCTTCTCGAGCATGGAGCGGAAGCCCTTCTCGACCGAGGGGATGAACTCCTTGGGGATGACGCCGCCGGTGGTCCGGTCCTCGAAGACGAACTGCTCGTCCTCGACGGGCTCGGCGTAGCCGATGACCCGGCCGTACTGCCCCGAGCCGCCGGTCTGCTTCTTGTGGGTGTAGTCGAACTCCACCCGCCGGGTGATCGTCTCGCGGTAGGCGACGCGCGGGGGGCTGACCTCGACCTCGGCGTTGTACTCGCGCTTCATGCGCTCGATGTAGACCTCGAGGTGCAGCTCCCCCATGCCGCTCACGATGGTCTCGCCGGTCTCGGGGTCGGTGTGGACCCGGAAGGTCGGGTCCTCCTTGGTGAAGCGGCGCAGCGCCTTGCTGAGGTTGGCCTGGGCCTTGTTGTTCACCGGCTTGACGCTCAGGCTGATCACCGGCTCGGGGACCGCCATCGAGGTGAGGGCCAGCTCGACGCCGGCGTCGGCGAAGGTGTCGCCGCTGAAGCAGTCGATGCCGAAGACCGCCACGATGTCGCCGGCGGCGGCCTCGTCGATGTCCTCCATCTCGTTGGCGTGCATGCGCGCGAGGCGGCCGATCTTGACGCGGTCGCCGGAGCGCACGTTGACCATGAACCCGCCCTTCTTCATGCGGCCCTGGTAGATCCGCAGGTAGGTGAGCTGGCCGTAGCGCCCGTCCTCGAGCTTGAAGGCCAGGGCGAGGAGGGGCTTGTCGGCGCTCACCTCGATGGGCACCCGGACCTCCTCCTCCTCGGTGCTCGCCGCGAGGTCGATCGCGTCGTTGCGGACCTCGGTCGGCGCGGGCAGCCAGCGCACCACCGCGTCGAGGAGGGGCTGCACGCCCTTGTTCTTGTAGGCGCTCCCCATGAGGACCGGGGTGATCTGCAGGTTGATCGTGGCCTCGCGCACCGCCTGCTGGATGATCTCCTCGGTGACCGTCTCCTCGAGCATCGCCTCGGTCAGCTCGTCGGAGAACATGCTCACCGCGTCGAGCATCTCCTCGCGGAAGGACTCGGCCTCCTCGCGCATGTCGGCGGGGATCTCCTCCTCGCGGACGTGCTCGCCGTTGTCGCCGTCGAAGTAGAGCGCCTTCATGCGCACGAGGTCGACGACGCCCTCGAAGCGGTCCTCCAGGCCGATGGGGATCTGCATCAGCACGGCGTTGTGGCCGAGCTTCTCGATGAGCTGGTCCCGCACCCGCACCGGGTTGGCGCCCTGGCGGTCGCACTTGTTGACGAAGGCGACCCGGGGCACGCCGTAGCGGCGCATCTGCCGGTCCACGGTGATCGACTGGCTCTGGACGCCGGCGACGGCGCACAGGACGAGCACCGCCCCGTCCAGGACGCGCAGGGCGCGCTCCACCTCGATGGTGAAGTCGACGTGGCCCGGGGTGTCGATGATGTTGATGTGGTGGTCGTCCCAGGTGCAGTGGGTCGCGGCGGACTGGATGGTGATGCCGCGCTCCCGCTCCAGCTCCATGAAGTCCATGGTGGCGCCCACGCCGTCCTTGCCGCGGACGTCGTGGATCTTGCGGATGCGGGCGGTGTAGTAGAGGATCCGCTCGGTGAGCGTGGTCTTGCCCGAGTCGATGTGGGCGCTGATGCCGATGTTGCGGAGCCGGTCGATCGGAGTGCTCATGGTGCGATCCGTGTGGTGCGGGTCGTTCGGGGGGCCGGCGGGGGCCATGGGCCCATCCGAGCGGCCCCCCGCGCTATCTGCGGGGCGGGGCTCGGGCAAGGGCCGGCGAGGGAATCGGGGCCGCGGCGAGGCGGGTTAGGGGGGCGCGTGCCGGAGGTCGCCGCCGAGGGCGGTCGGTCGATCTCCCGGTTGTCCGCGGGCGGGCGGCCGACGCGGCAGGGCGCGGGACAGCCCGCCCAGGCTCGCCCGGCCCGGCTCGACCCATCGTGACAACCCGGTGAATTGCCCGCTGGAGGTCCCCGTGCGAAGCGCTCTCGTCCCCGTCGTGCTCCTGGCCTGGCCCACGGCGGCCCACGCCGCGCGCTCCGACGCGATCCGCAAGCTCCTCGAGGACCACAAGGACGAGGTGGCCCGCGAGAAGTGCGGCAAGTGGCAGGCCGCCGAGGCCACCGACGACAAGGAGCTGCGCGAGGCCTGCGCCAAGGCCTTCTGGCCCGTCGCCGAGCGCGAGGACACGGCGGTGGCCTGGCGCGCCTACCGCGAGACCTGGGCGGGCACGGGCTGGGCCGAGACGGCGCTGGTGCGCGAGGCCGCCGCGGCGCTTCGCAGCGTCGGCTCCCGCGCCCCCGAGGCCGACCTGCTCGAGCTCGCCGACCGCTACCGCGGCACCCCCTCCGAGGAGGGCTTTCGCAAGCGCGCCGCCGAGGCGGCGATTCGCGACGCCTCCACCGTGGAGGAGGCGCACGGCGCGGCCTCGCGCTACCCCCACCACCCGGACCTCTGGAACCTGGTCGAGCGCTTTCCCGAGGGCTTCCTCGACGTGGCGGTGAAGGGGCGGGAGGTGTCGGTCACCGTCGACTCCCTCGTCGACCCGCCGGAGGGCGCCGAGCCCGAGGTGAGCTGGGTGGCCCGGCGTCCCTCCGGCGACCCGGAGCCCTGGGACGACTTCGCCCGGCGCTACCTCCTCGACCAGGGCGTGGCGAAGGGCTGGCTCGACGCCTGGGAGGCCGCGCGCGCCGAGCCGCCGCGCTACCCCCTGTGCGCCGTGAGCGGCCAGCCGCCGGGCTTCGGGCCGGGGGTGCGGGTGAGCCTGGCCGGCGCCACCCTGGTCGAGCCGGTCGACTGGGACGAGGGCTGCGGCCCCGACGCCTGGCCGGTCTTCCTCACCGTGGCCGGCGGCCGGGTGGTCAGCATCTCGGTGCGCCCCGGCCACCGCCTCGACCTCGACGCCGGGCCCCCGGCGAACGGGCGCGACGTGCGGAGCTTCCTGCCGAAGCCCGCCGGCACCCCGGTGCTCCTCGACGGCGCCGTCTACGTCCCCGCCGGCCCGGTGTGGCTCGGCCGCGGCCTCGGAGGCGGCCAGCCCTGGGCCACCGGCCGCGACCCGGGCGACCGCGGCCAGCCCCTCGGCGGCCTGCTCAAGTCGGTGGGCCTGTCGGCGGAATGGCAGCTCGTGCCCGCCGGCGACGAGCTCGAGGTGAAGGCGCCGGTCCTCGACAAGATGCCCCCGGCGATGCGGACCTGGCGCATCCGCCGCGGCGAGGTGCGCGAGATCGCGCCCCTGACCTGGCGCGTCCTCGGCCTCGACCCGGCGGCCCTCGGCGACCGCTCGCGGGTGGCCCCGGAGCTCGGCCCCGCCGCCGGCTGGGTCCGCAACCCCGACGGCTCGGTGCAGCGCCTGCCGCCCACCGGGGCGAAGGTGGCCGGCATCTACCAGATGGAGCCCGGCGACCTCGCGGTGGCCGCCGACATCCTCGCCGGGGCCGGCCTGTCGCGGGAGCGGGCGGAGCTGCTCGACGGCTGGAAGGCCGACCTCGACCGCGACCGCGTCCCCGAGATGTTCGTCCGCGCCGTCGTCGACGGCGAGGGCATGCTGCTGGTGGTCGATCCCTACGAGAAGTCCGGGGCGGCGAGCATCCGGGACGCGCGGGTCTTCGCGCTCGACGAGCCCGGGGTGCGCTCGGATCGCCGCGTCTCCGAGACGCCCTGGACCTTCCGCAAGGGCGACTTCGTCTACCTCGCCTGGGCGGGCTCCGAGGTGACGGGACCCACCAGCCGGCGGCGCTTCCTCGTCGTCGTCCGCACCGACGGCGAGGGCTACGCCACGAGCCGCTTCGACCTGTAGGCGGGTCGCTCAGCGCTTGCGGGCGGGCACGTCGACGACGAGGCCGTGGGCGGCGTCGTCGCGGTAGGCCGGCGGCGGCGCGGGCACGCCGGGGAGGGCGGCGAGGGCCTTGAGCACCGCCTTGTCGAACTTCGGCTCGCCGCTGGACCGCACCATGGCGACCTCGGTGATGCCGCCGTTCGCGTCGACCTGCACCAGCACCCGCGCCACCAGGCCCGGGTGCTTGCGGGCGAACTTCGCCGGCGGCTCCCAGGCGGCGAGCACGGCCTGCCGCACCGAGCGCACGTAGTCGGAAAAGGTGACCTCGCGGGGGGGCGGCGGCGCGGCGTCCTCGGCGGGCTGCTCGGCGGCGGGCTGCTCGATGTCGGGGATGCTGTCGAGGAGCTGGCCGAGGCCGGCGTCGTCGGAGGAGGCCGGCGCGTCGTCGTCGGCGCGGGCGGCGCCGGCGGCGAGGACGAGGAGGGCCAGGGCTGCGGGACGGAGCTTCCGGGGGGCGTTCATGCCCGGGAGTCTATGCCGCGAACAGGACGTAGACCACGGCGGGGGCGAGGAGCCACGCGCTGATGCCGAGGATGGCGTGGACCTTCATGGCGACCTTCCGGGGTGTTCGGGGGACCGGGCCCGCGGACGGGCGGTCGCTTCTTGACACGAACCGGGGGGGGCGTCCACCGCCGGCGCCCCGAAAGCTGCGCTGGCGCAGTTCAGGCGTCGCGCAGGCGCAGCAGCGCCCGGCGGACGAACACGCCGGCCATGCGTCGGCGCCAGGCGGGGTCGCCGGCGAGGGCCGCCACGGGACGGGTGCGGCGGCGCACGACCTCGGCGACCTCGGCGGCGAGGTCGGCGTCCAGGCGCCGGCCCCGGAAGGGTTCGAGCCCGCGAACCGGGGCGGGACGCGGGTTGACGGCCCCCACCACCACCGTGAGGTCGACGACGCGGGCGTCTTCGCCGCGTCCCTCGCGGCGCAGCGCCACGGCCACCCCGAGCAGGGGGAAGTCGATGGCCCGGCGCAGGCGCAGCTTGTCGTAGCTGCCGACGTGGTCGGGCGGCGGCGCCGGCACGACGAGGTGGCTGAGCACCTCGCCCGGCTCCAGGGCCAGGTGGCGGCGGCCGTCGAAGCGGTAGAGGTCGGCCAGGGGCAGCTCGCGGGGGCCCGCGGGGCCGAGGAGCCGCGCCCGGGCCCCCAGGGCGAGGAGCACCGGCACCGTGTCGCCCGAGCGGGTGGCGACGCAGGTGCGCGGGCCGCCGGTGACGTGGCACCAGTCGCCCTCGGCCTTGAGGCAGCCGCCGAGCGCCGCCCGCCATTCCGGGGTGCGGTTGTAGAAGCGGCAGCGGGTGTCGAGGAGCACGTTGCCCCCGAGCGTGCCCATCGCCCGCACCTGCGGCCCGGCGACCAGGGAGGCCGCCCGGGCGAGCTCGGGCAGCGCCGCCATGCGGGCGAGGTCGGCGAGGCGGGTGCCGGCGCCGATCACCCAGGCGTCCCCCTCGCGGTGCCAGCCCGAGGGGAGCACGTCGCCCAGCGCCACCAGGCGGCGCGGGCGGAGCAGGCGGTGCTTGAGGTTCGGCAGCAGGTCGGTGCCGCCGGCCAGCCAGGCGGTGCCGGCGCCCTCGACGCCGGGCGGGTCGTCCGCCGCCATCGCCACCGCCTCGTCGAGCGAGGCGGGCAGGAGCACGTCGAAGCCGTCCATGCCG
>WGAH01000635.1 GCA_015489145.1 Deltaproteobacteria bacterium | reverse complement strand
GTGGTGACCATCGCGAGCGGCGAGGGCTCCGACGCATGGCTGCACGGCTTCACGATCACCGGCGGGGCGGCCGACGCTGGCGCGGGCATCTACGTGGAGGCCTCCCAGCCGACCCTCGAGGACCTGGTGGTCGAGGGCAACACCTGCGCCTCCCCGGCGAGCGGCGCCTGCAAGGGCGCCGGCGTGGCCCTCGTCGAAACGGTGGCCCGCCTCTCGAGGGTCGAGATTCGCGACAACACGGCGGAGGCCGACGAGGTTTGCGGCGCCGGGCTCTACGTCAGCTACGCCGCCATCCCCGGAACCGTGGCGGTGAGCCCCGAGCTGACCGACGTGTCGCTGCTCGACAACAGCGCCGTCGCCATCGGCGACCTGGGCGCTGGCGGCGGAGCCTGCTTCGAGTGGATCGACGGCAACAGCGTTCTCTATCCTTCCTGGGACGGCGGCACGGTGGCCGGCAACAGCGTCGAGGCGGTCGGTGGCGTCGCGGTGGGCGGCGGCATCGCCTTCATCGGCGAGGGCTCCTCCTACCTCGATGGGATGCACCTGTTCGTGGCCGACAACGTGGTTTCCGGTGACGAGGCGCTGGGCGGCGGCTTCGGGAACTACTGCGACAACCCCGGGACGGGCTGGGCGTGGTTCCAGAACTCGATCTTCGCGAACAACGCCGCGGCGGGTGCCTCGGCGGTGGGTGGCGCAATCGGCCTCGGTTTCGACTTTCAGGTGGGACTCGCGTATGCCGACCTGGTGGGCAACGTGGCGGAGACCGCGGGGGGCGCGGCGGGTGCCGTCGGAACGGGGCTCGTCCAGGTCTCCCTGCAGGAGAGCAACATCGTCGCCAACAGCGCGCCGGACGGTTCGGCCTTCGGATGGCTCGGCGGCAGCCCGTACTTCCGCACCGTCTACTCCAACCTCCACGACCACGCGGCACCCGAGTCGACGGACCCCGCGCGGGTCTCCGCCTACGCCGACATTTCCGCCGATCCGCTGTACCTCGACACGAGCGCGGCCTCGGCGGTCGACTGGGACCTGCACCTCGACCCGTCGAGTCCCTGCGTGGATGCGTTCGACTTCAGCGCCGACCCGGATGGGACCTATGCCGACATCGGCGCCTACGGCGGCCCCTACGGTTCGGGCTACCACGACCACTGGAAGTGACCACGCGGCGACGCGCGCCCGGGCGCCCCGCCGGCTCGGCCGGTCGGGGCGCCTTTTCTTCGCGTGCGGGAAGTCGGTGTGGAGGCGGGCGTAACTGCATGGATCAGGCCCCGTTTTCCAGGAGGTGAGCTTCGAGCAGAGGAGGAAGCCCCCATGACCCGACCCTCGATCACCCTCGCCGTCCTGCTGGCAGCCTGCAACAACCAGAAGGGCGCCACCCTCAACAACAACGGGGCGAGCATGCCCGTCGACGCCGACGGGGACGGCTACGACGTGTTCCACGACTGCGACGACGGCGATCCCAACGTGCATCCCGGCGCCGACGAGGTCTGCAACAGCGTCGACGACGACTGCGACGGCACCGTCGACTTCGGCTTCACCGTGAACGCGCAGTTCGCGACGATCCAGGACGCGATCGACGCGGCGCAGGACGGCGACGTCGTGTGCGTTCCGCCGGGGAAGTACGAGGAGGACATCAACTTCCTCGGCAAGGACATCGAGGTCTACGGCTACGAGGGCCCCGACCAGACCACGATCGTCGGGGTGGAGCGGACGCGGGTCGTCACCCTGGCGAGCGGCGAGGGGCCCGACGCCTGGCTGCACGGCTTCACCATCACGGGCGGCTTCGCCGAGACGGGGGCGGGCATCTACGTGGTGGAGGGAGCGCCGACCCTCGAGGACCTCGTGGTCGAGGGCAACGAGTGCGCCGCGGGGGAAGGCTCGACCTGCAGGGGCACGGGCGTCGCCGTCGTCGATGCGGACGCCACGCTCATCGACGTCGAGATCCGCGGCAACCGGGCCGAGGCCGCCGAGGTGTGCGGCGCCGGGCTCTACGTCGGGAGCAGCTCGACGACCACCTCGGTGAGCCCGGAGCTGACGGACGTGTCGGTCCTCGACAACTACGCGACGGCGATCATCGAGGAGGGCGCCGCCGCGGGCGGGGGCGCCTGCTTCGAGTGGCTCGCCTCCAGCGGCAACCTCCAGCCGACCTGGGACGGTGGAACGGTGGCCGGCAACGCGGCCACGGCGATGCCGCCATCCGCCGTGGGCGGCGGCATCGCCCTCGTCGGCGACAGCCTTCCCAACTTCCAGGCGATGCACCTCTTCGTGGCGGACAACACCGCCACCGGCCGGGAGGTCGTCGGGGGCGGCCTCGGGCACCGGGGCGGCGCGCCGGGCGAGGAGGCGATCCGGATCGACGCCTCGGTGTTCGCGAACAACCGCGCGGACGGCGATCTCGCCATCGGCGGCGCCATCGGCCTCGACGACTACCTGAGCGCCGGCCTGTGGCACCTGGATCTCGTCGGCAACGAGGCGAGCACCGCGGGCGGCGCGGTGGGTTTCGCCGGGTCGGATACCGGCTACATCGGCCTGCTGGCGAGCAACGTCGTCTCCAACCGCGCGGTCGAGGGCTCGGTCTTCGGCTGGATCGACGGAAGCCCCGACCTCGAGGTGGGGTACTCCGACATCTACGACAACGGCGATCCCGAGTACGCCGACCCGGCGCTGGTCGACGACCACGACAACATCGCCGCCGACCCGCTCTACCTGGGCACCGGCGCCTCGTCGGCGGTCAACTGGGACCTGCACCTCGACCCGTCGAGCCCCTGCGTCGACCCGGCGGCGTCCATCGACACCGACCCCAACGGCTCGCCCGGGGACATCGGCGCCTACGGCGGCACCTACGGTTCGGGCTACCACGCCCACTGGAAGTGAGGGCTCGCCGGCCTTCCGGGCGCCCCGGCCGCCGGGGCGCCCTTCTCGCGCGGCAAGTCGCGGCGGGAGGCGGCCTGACCCGCGCGCCCCCCCGCGCTATGCTCCGCCGGGAGGAGGGCCGATGGCGCTCAACATCCACGAGTTGCTCACCTACGCGGTCGAGAACAAGGCGTCCGACATCCACCTGTCGGCCGGCGAGGCTCCCGCGGTTCGCATCGACGGCGAGATCCGCCGGCTCGACTTTCCGCCGCTCACCGCCGACGAGACGCGGCGCATCGCCTACTCGATCATGACCGAGAAGCAGAAGACCCGCTTCGAGAAGCAGCTCGAGACCGACTTCAGCATCGGGCTGAAGGGCCTGGCCCGCTTCCGGGTCAACGTCTTCACGCACTCCCGCGGGCCGGGGGTGGTGTTGCGGCAGATCCCCACCAAGGTCCTCACCCTCGAGGACATCGGCGCGCCCAAGGTGTTCTACACCATCGCCAACTTCCGCAAGGGCCTGGTGCTCGTCACGGGGCCCACCGGCTCGGGCAAGAGCACCACCCTCGCCGCGATGATCGACTACATCAACAAGACGCGCAGCGAGCACATCCTCACCATCGAGGACCCGGTCGAGTTCGTCCACACCCCCGACAAGTGCATCATCAACCAGCGCGAGGTGGGCGCCCACACCCACTCCTTCACCAACGCCCTGCGCTCGGCCCTGCGCGAGGACCCGGACGTGATCCTCGTCGGCGAGCTGCGCGACCTCGAGACGATCAGCCTCGCGCTGAGCGCCGCCGAGACGGGCCACCTCGTCTTCGGCACCCTGCACACGAACTCCTGTCCCGAGACGATCGACCGCATCATCGACGCCTACCCCCACGAGCAGCAGGCCCAGGTGCGGACGATGCTGTCCACCTCGCTGATGGCGGTGATCACCCAGCGCCTGCTCAAGCGCCACAAGCAGCCCGGCCGCGTGCCGGCCCTCGAGATCATGGTGGTCAACAGCGCCGTGCGGAACCTGATTCGCGAGAACAAGCTGTTCCAGATCCCCAGCATCATGCAGTCGGCCCGGGGGGAAGGCATGCAGACGATGGAGGCCGCCCTCATCGACCTGGTGGCGAAGCGCGTGATCTCGGCCGAGGAGGCCATCGCCGCCTCGAACAACCCGCGCCTGCTCGAGGGCGTCGACCTCGAGGCCGTGCGCCGCCGCCAGAGCCAGGCCCGCAACCCGAACCGTCCCGGAGGGCCCCGGCGATGATCCGCATCCGGCTCAACGGCGAGGACCGCGAGATTCCCGAGGCGAGCACCGTCGCCGACCTCCTCGCCGCGCTGGGGCTCCGGCGCGACGGGGTGGCGGTGGCGGTCAACCGCCGCGTCGTGCCCCGCAGCCGCCACGCCGAGCACGCCCTGGCCGCCGGCGACGAGGTCGAGGTGATCCAGGCGGTCGGCGGCGGGTAGGCGGACGGCCTTCGGGGCGCGGCCTCAGGCGCACTTGTAGAGGGTCGCCGTCACGCCCAGCTCGACGTGGAAGACGCTCGTGGCCGAGGGGCTCGCGTCGAGGAAGAAGACGCCGTCGACGACCCCGCCGGCCACGCCCGCCGTCACCGTGGCCGGCGAGGAGGGGGCGGTGCCGGTGTCGGCGGTGGGACCGGCCTCCGACACCCAGTCGAAGTGCAGCTCGAGGGCGCCGTCGGGGGCCTCGATGGGCCCGTCGAGGGAGGCGTGGCCGCAGTCGCCCTCGAGGAAGCCGCTGCCGTCGGCGTTCACGGTGAGCTCGAAGTGCTCGCCGCCGTAGACC
>WGAH01000634.1 GCA_015489145.1 Deltaproteobacteria bacterium | reverse complement strand
GCTCAGGGTGGGACCGCCGTCCCGGTCGGAGGTGGCGCGCAGGTAGCTGTTGATCACCCGGCCGTCCTCGTCGGCGTGGTCGTGGGGGCGCTCGAGGTTCATCACGATGCGCGTCACGCCGCGGGCGAGGGGGGAGTAGCTGATCACCCCGAGGCCGTGGGCGTGGGCCATCGGCAGCAGGTCGAACTCGGCCGAGCGGTTGGTGAGGTTGTAGACCGGCTGGATGGCGGACAGCGGCTGCCAGCCGTTCGCCCGGGCCAGGGCCACGAGGTCGGCCACCTCCCAGGCGTGGTAGTTCGAGGCGCCGACGTAGCGGACCTTGCCGGAGCGCACGAGGTCCTCGACGGCGCGCAGGGTTTCCTCGGCCGGCGTGTCGCGGTCGGGCAGGTGCAGGTAGTAGAGGTCGATCCAGTCGGTGCGAAGGCGCCGGAGGCTCGCCTCGCAGGCGGCGATGAGGTGGCGGGCGCCGAGGCCGGCGTCGTTGGCGCCCTCGCCCATGCGGGCCCAGACCTTGGTGGCGAGGACGACCCGGTGGCGGCGGCCGGCGAGGAGCTCGCCGACGATTTCCTCGGCGGCGCCGTGGCTGTACATGTCGGCGGTGTCCCAGGAGAACACGCCCCGCTCCAGGCACAGGTCGGCGATGCGGGCCGCCTCGGCGCGGTCGGTGGTGGCGCCGAAGGTCATCGTGCCGAGGGTGAGCGGCGAGACGCGCAGGCCGCTGCGCCCGAGGCGCACGGGCTGGAGGGTTCCGTCGGCGAAACGCAGCATGGGGACGCCTCCTCGGAGGGGGGAGGCTCCGACTAACCGCTCGCCGCCTCAATTCGCGGCGCAGGCCTCCGCCATCGTCCCGCGGCCCCCGGTCACGGGCTCGGCCTCGGCGGCGGGCTCCGGGGCCACGCCGCTGTCGACCAGGGCCTCGGTGGCCGAGCGGCCGGTCTCGTCCACCCAGCCGCCGGCGTCGATCCAGTCGCCGACAGCGGTGCCGGCCGCCTCGGCCGGGTCGCCCTCGGCGAGGTCGATCAGCGCGCCGCCGAGGTCCACCCCGTCGAGGTCGGCGCTGCCGGCGTTCGCGTCGGTGAGCGAGTCCAGGGTGAGGCCGAGGGGGCTGGAGGACAGGCCCGCGCCGTCGAGGACGGCGAGGCGCATCGAGGAGAAGCCGAGGGGGCTGGAGGACAGGCCGGCGCCCTGGAGGACCAGGCGGCTCAGGCCCAGGAGCCCGAGGGGGCTGGAGGACAGGCCGGCGGCGTCGAGGTCGAGGCTGGCGGACGCGCTGCTCGCCGTCGCCGCGGCGAGGGCGTCGGCGGTGAGCAGGGCGGCGCTCGGCGGGGCGTGGCGGCCGGCGACCAGGCCGAGGACGACCACGTAGGGATCGCTGGCGCCCTGGGCGTCGTCGGGCGTGACCTCGAAGGCCAGGGGCTCGGCGATGCCGCCGTCCTCGGCGGCGGCCAGGAGCGCGGCGAGGCCGTCGGTGGCGTAGACCCCCTGGGTCGGCGCCACCCAGGCCCCGTCGACCCACGCGGCGTTCACCACCACCGTCACGACCCCGGAGGCGCTGGCGTCGGCCTCCGCGTTCCCGGTGTCGGGGTCGGCCTCCGCGTTCCCGGTGTCGGGGTCGGCCTCCGCGTCCCCGGTCTCGGCGTCCACGCCGACCGCCGGGTTCGCGTCGGCCGGGAAGGGCACGGCGACGTGGCACCTGCCGCTGTAGCCGTGGGTCCAGCAGGCGAAGGGCTGGTGCACGGCGCCGCGCAGCTCGCCGACGATCCAGGCGAAGAAGGGCCGGCTCCCGTCCCCCATGCGGGCCTGCACGTCGACGCGAAGCTCGGCCTCTCCCCACCCGGCGCGCTCGATGGCGGGCCGGACGGTGAGGGTGAGGCCCCCGGAGCCGTCGGGCAGGTCGCCCGCGTCGAGGGCGTCGAGCGCCGCCGCGAGGTCGAGGACGCCCGCGCCGTGGCCGTCGTAGACCGGGTCGGCGGACAGGGGCGCGGCGGTGGTCATCAGCGCCTGGCGCACGGCGTCGGCGTCGGCGCCGGCGGCGACGAGGCGGGCGGCGGCCCCGCTCGCCACCGCCGCCGCCTGGCTGGTGCCGGCCATGAGCCAGGCCGCCGTGGTGCCCGGGTCGCCCGGGTTGGGCGCCTCGGCGAGGATGCCGTCGGGCACGCCGTCGCCGTTGACGTCCGCCGAGAGGTCGCCCCCGGGCGCCACCACGTCGAGGGCGGTGCCGGTGTTGCCGTAGTCGGCGGGCTCCACGGAGCCGTCCTCCCCCAGCCGGCCGGCGCCGACGGCGATCACGGTGGGGGCCGCCGCGGGCCAGCTCACGAGGTCGGCGCCGTCGTTGCCGGCGGCGGCCACCACGACCACGCCGGCCGCCCAGGCCGCCTCGAGGGCGTCGAGGAGCGCCGGCGAGGGGACGACGCCGGGGCGCATCGCCAGGCTGAGGTTGATCACGTCGGCGCCGTGGTCCAGCGCCCAGTAGATGCCCTCGGCGAGGTCGAGCTCGTTGCCCTGCTCGTTCTCGTCGAGGACCTTCACCGGCATGATCGTCGCGCCGGGCGCGACCCCCGGCAGCTCGCCCCGGGAGGCGATGATGCTGGCGATGTGGGTGCCGTGCTGGTGGTCGTCGTTCGGGTGCGCGTCGTCGTTCACGAAGTCGTAGGGCGCGGTGAACGGCGTGTCGGCGAGGGTGGCGGCCCGGGCGTAGGTCGTGCCGTCGTCGTCGACGAAGTCCTCGTAGGCCACGCCGGTGTCGAGCACGGCCACGACCACCCCCGACAGGTCGGCGCCGTCGGCCTCGGGGGCGTCGATGGCGTCGAGGTGCCACTGGAGGGCCGACAGCGAGGTCGCGGAGGTGAGGGCGGCGAGCGAGGCGTCGCCGACGCGATCGTCGTCGAGGAGCGCCTCCGCGAAGCCGGCCGCATCGGTGCCCGCGGGCACCGCCAGCGCGCCCCAGCCGCTCACGCCGGGCTCCCGGGCCACGGTGGTGCCCCGGTCGGCGGCGAGGGCGTCGAGGTCGGCGCCCTCGGCGGGGAGCACCAGCACGATCTCGCTGGACCAGCCGTCCGGCGCGAGGCCGCAGCCGGTGGCCGGGCTCAGGCTCGGGTCGCCGTCGTCGCAGTCGCCGCCGGCCCGGACGTGGCCCTCCACCGCCTCGCAGCTCCAGGTCGCGGTGGCGTCGTCGCCCCAGCCGTCGCAGTCGGCGTCGGCGTACCAGGCGACCGGCGTGCAGATCGCGCCTGCCGCGCCCAGCCCGGGCCCCGGCGGGGTCCCGGCTTCCGAGGCCGGGTCGACGCTCGGCTCCAGACCCGGGGGGGCCGGGTCCTCGGGGCCGGCCGGGGCGAAGGCGCCCGTGCGGATGTCGGCGCCGTCGACGTGGCAGGCGAGCGCGAGGGAAGCGAACAGGAATCGAGACGGCCCGGGCATGCGGCCTCCGGGTCCGATCACCGCTGTTCCGGGATCGGATCGGGGCGCCGGGGGGCTGAGCGCCGGGCGAGCGGCGGCCTCAGAGGCCGAGAACGCTCCGCACGGCGTCCACGACGGCGTCGTGGAGCAGCCCGTTCGTCACCACCACGCCCTTGTTGGCCTCGAGCCCGCGGCCCAGGGAGAAGTCGAGCGGCTCGCCGCGTACGTCGCTCACCCGGCCGCCGGCCTCGGTGATCACCGCGTAGCCGGCGGCGTGGTCCCAGATGCGCTCGACGTAGTCCTTGCGGGTGGGCAGGCGCAGGTAGATGTCGGCGTCGCCCCGGGCCACCGCCGCGTACTTGCACTGGCTGTCGATGCGGTAGGGGGGCTCGGTGATGCCGAGGAGGGCGGCGACCCGCGCCGAGTCGGACTGGCTGGAGTGGGCCTTCTCGACGGACTCGCAAAAGCGCGCGCCCGCGGGGTCGGCGGTGCGGGTGACGTGGACCGGCCGGAAGGCGGGGTCGTCGAGGGTGCGCATGGCGGCGCCCGCGCCGCGGGAGGCGGCGAACAGGCAGCCGCGCCCGCCGTCGGGCCGGGCGGCGTCGTGGGGGAGGTTGGGGCAGCCCAGCACGCCGAGGACGACCTCGCCGTCCTCGACGAGGGCCAGGGCCACGGCGTACTGGTCGCCGCGCAGGAAGCCCTTGGTGCCGTCGATGGGGTCGAGGGTCCAGTGCCGCCCGGTGGGGCCGCCGGCGTCGGTGCCGCGGTCGATGGCGGCGAGCACCCCGGCCTCGTCGAGATCGGGCAGGACCGCCTGCACACCCGGCTGGCGGCAAGGACGGCGTCGACGGCGATCTGGCGTTCGGTTTCGCGGGACATGGGGCCTCCGGGCCGCCCGCGTATCACCCGGAGCCCGCCTCGTCGCGCCGCGGTCCCTCGGCGACGAAGGCCCCCATCCACAGGGCGTCGAGGCCGGCGGCCTCGTAGGCGCGCACCGCGTCGGAGGGGGTGCAGACGATGGGCTCCTCGTGCAGGTTGAAGGAGGTGTTGATCAGCACCGGGGCGCCCGTCAGCTCGCCCACCCGGCCGAGGAGGTCGTGCAACGCCGGGTCGGTGGCGCGGTCGAGGACCTGGGGGCGCGCCGTGCCGTCGACGTGAACCGCCGCCGGGGCGAGGCGGCGGAATTCCTCGGTGGCCGGGAAGGCGACGGTCATGAAGCGGGCGGCGCGGGGGGCGGCGTCGAGGCCCTCGAACCAGCGCGGGGCGTCCTCGGCGCGCACGACGGGGGCGAAGGGCATGAACTCGCTGCGCCCGAGGAGGGCGTTGAGGCGGTCGTGGACGGCGCGCTCGTGGGGGCGGGCGAAGACGCTGCGGTGGCCGAGCGCCCGGGGGCCCCACTCCATGCGGCCGGCGAGGCGGGCCACCACCTTTCCCTCGGCGAGGAGGCGGGCGACGCGCTCGACGTCGCCGCCCTCCTCGTAGCGCCGAAACGCGGCGCCACTGCGCTTCATCGCCTTGTAGAGGTCGCTCTCGCCGTACTCCGGGCCGAGGTAGGCGTCCGGGAGCGCGGTGGGAACGGCGCCGGCGGCGCCCAGGGCCGCGCCGAGGGCGAGGCCACCGTCGCCCATGTGGGGCATCACCCACAGCTCCCGCACCGCGGGCAGGCGCGCGATGGCGGCGTTGAGCTTGACGTTGGCGAAGATGCCGCCCGCGACGGCGACGTGGTGGATGCCCGTCTGGTCGATCCAGGACTGGACGAAGGCGGTGACGGCGTCCTCGAGCACCCGCTGGGCGGCGGCGGCGACTTCTTCCCGCGAGAAGCGGTCGAGGAAGCTCCAGAAGGCGTCGGTGCGGCGGTCGGGGCGCCGGGCCGACACCCGCAGGAAGCCGGGGCCGACGAAGCGCACGCGCCGGCCCATGTGCGCCACCAGCTCGGGCGGGGGCTCGGCCATCGCCGCCAGGCCCGTGACCTTGCCCTCGTGGCGGTTGGGGCGGAAGCCGAGGTACTCGGTGACCTTGCCGTAGAAGGTGCCGATGCCCGCCAGGCCGCTCTGGCGCCACCGCTCCTCGAGCTGCCCGGCGCGGCCCACCGCGACGGTGGCGGTGGTGCCGTCGCCCATGGCGTCCAGGGTGATCACCAGGGCCGGGTCGCGGTGCCAGGTGCGCCAGGCCCCCTCGGCGTGGGCGGTGTGGTGGTCGAGGAGGGCGAGCTCGTCCGTCGGGAGGTTGCGGGCCTGGAGGCGGCGGGCGAGCAGCGCCCGGCTGGCGTCGATCTCGAGGGCGTGCAGGCCGAGCTTGCGAAGCGCCGACTGGTAGACGAGGTAGCCGTGCAGCAGGGGCGAGAAGGTGCCGCCGTCCCGCGCCCCGGCGTGCAGGCGGGGCAGGGCGCGCAGGGCCGCCGAGGGGGTGAAGGCCGTGCCGAAGACCACCCGGTCGACGTCGCGCTCGCGAATGCCGGCCACCCGGATCGCCTCGTCGATGGCGGCCCAGGGGAAGGCGCCGGAGTTCTTCACCCGGTCGAGGCGTTCCTGGTTGACGGCGCTGGCGATGCGCCCGTCGACGAGGACGGCCGCCCCGCTGTCGTGGTTGTCGGCGATGCCCAGCAGGATCATGCGTTCCGGTCCTTGCGGACCACCTCGAACAGGGCGCTGAGGTCGGCGTCGGCCAGCCCGGCCTCCGCGGCCTCGCCGAGCCGGAAGATCGCCGCGTCGAGGGCGCGGGGCTCCAGGCCGCGGTCGAGGTGGGCGGCCTGGGCGAGCAGGGCGTCCTTGAGCGCGTGTTTCAGCGGAAAGGCGGGGGCGTGCTCCCCCGCGATCATCGCGCGGCCCTTCCACTGGGCGAAGGCCATGTCCAGCGGGCCGCCGGCGATGGCGCCGAGGAAGTCCTCCGGGTCGAGGCCCAGGGCGCGGGCCAGGGCGATGCTCTCGGCGAGGGCGTGGACGCTGTTGACCAGCCAGGCGTTGACGGCGAGCTTGAGGGCGGCGGCCTGGCCGGGGGTGCCGAGCTCGATGGTGCGGCGGGCGAGCGTGTCGAGGAGGGGACGGCAGCGCTCGATGGTGGCGGGCTCGCCGGCGGCGAGGACGACCAGCTCGCCGGCCTCGGCCTGGGGACGGCTGCCGAGCACCGGGGCGTCGACGAAGCGAATGCCGTGGCGCTCGGCCTCCTTCGCGAGGACCTCGGTGCCGCGCGGGCCGATGGTCGCCATCTGCAGCCAGGTGGCGTCGCCCTTCATGGCGCGGAGGGCGCCGTTGCGGCCGAGCATCACCGCCTCGGTGGCCTCGGCGTCGGACAGCATGGTGATCACGATGTCGGCCTCGTCCACCGCCGCGTCGAGGGTGGTGGCGATGCGGGCGCCCTGCACGGCGCGGGCGCGGGCCTGGGTTCGGTTCCAGACGAGCAGGTCGAAGTTCGCGGCGAGGAGGCGCCTGCCCATCGCCTCGCCCATGATCCCGGTTCCGAGGAGTGCCACGCGCAGGTCCGGGCGCATCTCCACCTCCTGGCGATCGCCGGTTCGGCCGGCGGGAGCGCCCCGCCGCCGTCGGACGTGGGGATCGTACCCCGGCCGCGCCCGGCGTGCGGGGTGGAGGGGGGAGGAGCGCCCGCTCCTCGCCGGCACGGGGCGGGCTCGCGCTCAAGGCGCGCGGCGCGGCGCCGAAGCGGAAAGGGGCCCTCCGCCCGGCCGGGAGCTCGCATGGACGCCCCGAAACGGCTCCTCCAGGCGATCGTCGCGCTGTTGGTGACGCTGGTGGTCACCACCACGATGAACACCTGCGCCATCGACCGGCTGGAACGCCAGGTCATTCGCGCCGCGAAGGCGGTGGAGCGCCTGGAGGCGGCCGGGGGCGCGGCGCGGGCGGCGCCGGGCGAGGCGTCCGCGGCGCGGGGGGCGCCCGGCGAGGAATCCGCGGTGCGGGTGGTCGGGGC
>WGAH01000633.1 GCA_015489145.1 Deltaproteobacteria bacterium | reverse complement strand
GGCCCGACCTGTGCGGCAGCCACGACACTCACCCCCCGCGAAAAAACAGGACCCACCTGATTGTCTACCCCCGGCCCCGGCGCTCCCGTCGACCCGCGGTGCCACGTACACGACGGAGAGCCCGTCGACGCTGGTGGGGCACCCGGCCCCGGCGCTCCCGTCGACCCGCGGTGCCTCGCATCGGTGCGGCGCGACCCGCGGGCGGGAGCCTCAGCCCTGCACGGCCCGGCGCTCGGCGCGGCGGCGGGCGACGGCGACGAGGCGGCGCAGCGGGGCCTCGGGACCGCCGGCCTCGCGCACCGCGGCCGCGATGTCGCCGCCGGTCAGGGGGATCGAGGCGAGGACCGCGAGGGCGGCCGGCGGGATCTCGCCGAGCTGCCGCGCCCACAGGGCCATGCGCCCGGGCAGGTCGGGGGCCGGGAAGGGGATCGCGTGGTCCACCCGCCGGAACACCGCCGGGTCGATGGCCTCGGAGCGGTTGGTGGTGAGCACCAGCACCCCCTGGTAGTCCTCGATGATGGTGAGGAGCATGGTGGCCTGGGAGCGGTAGGGCTCCCGGAGCGCGTCCCGGCGCCCGAGCCAGTCGTCGGCCTCGTCGATGAGGAGGACGGCGCCCTTGTCCTCGGCCTCGTCGAAGACGCGCCGCAGGTGCTTTTCGGTCTCGCCCCAGAACATCCCCCGCACCTGCTCGGGGCGGATCACGCGCAGGGGGCGGTCGAGCTCCCCGGCCAGGCAGCGGGCGGCGAAGCTCTTGCCGGTGCCCGGCCGGCCGTGGAGCAGCACCACGCAGCGCTCCCCGCGGGCCTGCTCGGCGACGGCTCGCACCCGGCGGAGGGTCTCGTCGTCGAGCACGAGGTCCCCGAGGTTCTCGGCGGGGTGCTCCGCCGTGCCCCCGGTCGCCGCGTCGCCGTAGAAGGCCGCGTCGAGGCGCCGGGGACGGGCGCCCCGGGTGGCGACACCCGCGCGGCGCAGCTCCTTGCGGAGGGGGCGGAGGTCGAGGATCGCCGTGTGGGAACCGGAGGCGGCCACGCGCACCTCGTCCGGCCAGGCGACCACCGGCGGCAGCCGCTCGGTGGGGAACCGGAGCTCGCCGAACAGGAAGGGCATCATGTCGAAGTCGTCCTCGGCGTCGACGTAGGCGCAGAGGGTCAGCCGCTCCTGCGCGGCGTGGGCGACGGCCAGCGGCAGGTCCCCCACGCCCACCTTCACCGTGCGGGCGTGCAGGCCCGTGGCCGCGAGGAGCGCCGCCGCCAGGTCGGGGGTGGCGTGGACGAGGTGGATCGTGCCTCCCGCCTCGCGGAGCAGGCGCCGAAAGGTGGCGCCGTGGCGGGACAGCGCCGCCACCACCGCCGGGTCGGGCTCGACGGTCTCGAGCTCCGGGTCGCCGCCGATCAGCCAGGTGGCGAAGCCCTCGCGGAGCTTCCAGGACTCGCCCTGGTGGACGAGGAGGCCCTCCCGCACGAGGGGGGAGCGGCGGTGCTCCGCCACCAGGGCCTCCAGGGGGGCATCGATCGCCCGGCTCAGGTCGTCGAGCTCGAAGGCCGGCACCACGAGGCCCGCCTGGCCGGCGAGCGCCCGGGCCAGGGCGTAGCGCAGGGTCCAGACCTGGTGGCGGCGCAGGTGGAGCCGGCGGGCCACCCGCGGCAGGCGCAGGGGCGCGGCCCGGCGCTCGGCGGCCAGGAGGTCGCGCCGAACCAGCCGGAACTCGAAGGGGCCGTCCTCGACGCGGCGCATCCACTCGATGAGCACGCGGTTGTAGGCGAGAACGGCGGGGTGGAGCAGGGGGTCGCGGGAAGCGGACATGGGAACCTCCTCTGGCCGGTAGACGGGTGATACACTCCGAACCGGACATCAAGTGTCCGAGCCCGGCCGTTCACCCGGGGAACCGCCCATGCCCGCCACCTTCGCCAGCGCCCGCCACGCCGTCGACCTGCTCCTCCGCCTCGCGGAAGCCCGCCCCATGCCGGTGTCCCTGTGGCCCCTCGCCGAGGAGTGGGGCGTGCACTGGCGGTCGGTGCGCCGCATCGCCCGGGTCCTCGTCGAGGAATTCGCCCAGCACCCGGGCGCCGGCCGCCTCGAGCCCATCGGCGCCGGCCAGCGCGCCGCGCTCCTCTGGCGGGCGCCGGCCCGCAGCCAGGGTTCGCGCGTCGACGCCGCCGCGCTCCTCGCCGCCCTCGGGCCGTGGCACGCCATCGGCGCCGCCGACGTGGGGCGCGTGCTGGAACGGCACCTCGAGGGCGTCGCCCGCGACATCGAGGGCGAGCGATACCACGACCTGACCCGGCGCGCCTTCTACTACCAGCCCTACCTCCCCCGAGAGCACCGCGATCCCGACGCGCTCAACGAGGTCCTCACCGCCCTGTTCTACCGGCGGCGCCTCGCGGTGGAGCGCTACCACGGCCCCCGCCGGAAGCACGAGGCCATCGAGCTGGAGCCCTGGACCCTCGTGCACGCCCTCGACGGGCTCTACGTGCTGGGCCCCCTCGCGGGCAGGCCGGAGCCGCGCATGTGGGCGCTGCACCGCATGGAGGGCGTGACGGCGATTCGCCACTCCCGGGTGGAGGTGCCCGACGACTACGACCCGAAAGACCTCCTCGGCCACGGCTACGGCCCCTTCGTCGGCCGGCCGGGACGGGTGCGCCTGCGCGTCCCCGCCGAGGAGGCCCCCTACGTGCTGGAATCGCCCCTGCCCCACCAGGTGGGCGAGCCCGTCGAGCTGCCCGACGGCAGCTTCGAGGTGGTGCTCAACGTGGGGCTGCACCGGGGCCTCGAGCTGTGGGCGCGGGGCATGGGCGTCGAGGTCGAGGCCCTGCCCGACGCGCCCGAAGCCGTCGAGGAGGCCGTCGCGGGGGAGGAACCCGCCGTGCCCACGCCGCCGCCTGCCCGGGAGGTGCGGGTCGAGCCACACCCGCTGCTCGACCCGGTGTGCCTGCTCGCCACCTTCCACCGGCCGCTGGGCGAGACGCCCGCCCCGCCCGCGATCCGCGAGCTGCTCCGCCTCGACGCCTCCTCGCCCTTCGCGCCGCGGGGCGGCGAGGAGGCCGACGCCTGGCGCGACTCCGTGCGCCGCCCCGTCCGCGACCTGCTCCGCCACGGCGGCTTCAAGCCCAACGGCCGCGGTCGGCCCGCCAGCGAGCACCTCGCCCTCGCCATCCGCCAGGGGCGGCTCGGACCCGATGTCTCCATCAACGCCGTGGTCGACGCGATCAACGCGGTGTCCCTGCACAGCGGGGTGCCGATCAGCGCCGTGGACGCCGACCTCGCCCGCCCGCCCTGGCGCATCGCCGTCGCCGGACCCGGCGACCGCTACGCCTTCAACCCCTCCGGGCAGGTCATCGACCTCGCGGGCCTCCTCGCCCTGCACGACGCCGAGGGCCCCTGCGGCGCGCCGGTCAAGGACAGCCAGCGCACCAAGACCCACGCCGGCACCACCCGGGTGCTCATCGTGCTGTGGGGGACGCGGGCGCTGCCGGGGCTGGCGAGCCGCGCCGCCGACTGGCTGGTGGAGCTGCTCGACGATCTGGCCGAGGTCGACCCGGTGCCCACCCGGGGAGCCGACGGCTGATCGCGGCGAGGCCGGAGGGCGACCGGCGCTCCTTCCGCTCGGACCGAGGCCGATCGGAGCGCGGTGGACGCGGCCGCTCTCCGCGCGAGGGAGGCCCCGGGGCAGAAGCGCGGGGCCCATGCGGCGGGCGTCGGGAGCCGCCGGGGGTGGACGTTCGAGGGGGACTTGCGCGCAACTGGAGGGTGAACGTCGCCCGCTCCGCACAACCCCGGGCCCGATGTCGGGGGGGGCGGAGTTCCTCGCGCGCTGTGGCCGCGAAAACCACGGTTCCAGCGTGGCGCGAGCAACTCCTGCCCGCCCCGGGCCGGGGATTCTCGGCCCGAAGTGGACATCCGAGGGGGAGTTGCGACGGAAGGTGGACATTCGAGGGGGACTTGCGCGCAACTCCCGGGCCGATGTCGGGGGGGGCGAACCCGCCGGCCGTGCCCGGGCGAGACGCGGTCGTCGGCACTTCCTCCCCACGGGTGCCGGCCCGAGGCCGGCGCGCCTGGTCCGTGCGCCGCACCGCCCGGGTGGACGCCGCACCCGCCGCCTCCTGGAGGCGCCCGCCGCGCCCCTCGCCATGGCGATGCCGGCCGCGGGCCCGCGATCCTTCGGCCCGGGTCGGCTTGCGCGGCGGCTCGGCCCGGTTACCTACCGGTCGGTATAGCCATGCGTGACCGAATCCTCGAAACCGCGATCCGCCTGTTCGCCGAGCAGGGCTACGGCTCCACCTCCGTCCGCCAGATCGTCGAGGCGGTGGGCTGCACCAAGCCGGTGCTCTACTACCACTTCGGCAGCAAGGAAAAGCTCTTTCGCGCCGCGGTCGAGGCGGTCACGGCGCGCTACGGGCAGCTCGTCGACGCCGCCATGGCCGGCGGGGGCTCGAGCCGCGAGCGGCTGCGGCGCTTCATCGTCGCCTACGTCCACGAGGTGCTCGCCTACCCCCAGGGGATGCGCCTGCTGATGACGGCGCAGCACCGCCGCGACGACGGGCAGCCCGAGATCGACCTCATGGAGCTGCACCGCCGCAACGGCGAGAAGGTCACGACCATGTTCGCCGAGGGCGTCCAGGCCGGCGAGATTCGCGGCGACCTCGACCTGCGCGCCGTGACGCTGGCCTTCATCGGCACCGTCAACATGCGCGTCCTGCTGAGCGTCCACGGGGCCGACCGGCCCGCCGAGGCCGTCGCCGACGAGGTTCTCACCGTCCTTTTCGAGGGCATCCAACCCCGCCCCCACGCACCGTCCGAGGAGGGTTCCCCATGACGCGACCGCTTCTCCTGGCGGCGCTGCTCGCCGGCTGCGGCGCCGCCAGGAGAAGCGGTCGCGTCATGGGGAACCCTCCTCGGACGGTGCGTGGGGGCGGGGTTGGATGCCCTCGAAAAGGACGGTGAG
>WGAH01000632.1 GCA_015489145.1 Deltaproteobacteria bacterium | reverse complement strand
CGCCACCCCCGAGGGGCGCCAGCGCTCGGGCATGATCCGCACCCCGGGCCTCCTCTACCACCTCGCCGGCTTCAGCCTGCTGCTGCGGCGCCTCCGCATCGAGGACCACTCCGTCGAGAACATCCGGCGGGCGCACCAGGCGGGGCCGCTGGTCTACGTGCTCCACACGCGCTCGCTCCTCGACTGGCTCGCGCTGAACCGGGTGCTCAACGAGCGGCGCCTGCCCCTCGCCCGCCTCACCGTCGGGGTTCGCAGCACCTGGCTGCGCCCGGTGGGGGCGATGCTCCGGGAGGGGTGGTCGGCCCTCCGCCGACGCCTCGGGGGGCAGGGCGCCGAGGACCCGGTGCGGTCCGGCGTCCTCGCCGATGCCCTCGTCCGGGGCGTCGAGACCTGCCTGTTCCTCGTGCGGCCCCCGCGCGTGCGCCTCCGCTTCTTCCGCCGCCTGCGCCGGGCCCTGGGCGCGGAGCCCCCCGACCCGGTGCCGGCGCTCCTCGAAGCCCAGGAGCGGGCCGAGCGGCCGATCCAGCTCGTGCCGGTGGTGGTGGTCTGGCGCCGCGCCCCCGAGACGGCGCGCTCCGAGGCCGCGCGGCTGCTTCTCGGCGCCGAGGACCAGCCGGGGCCGCTGCAGAAGCTCGCCAGCGTGCTGCTCCGCACCAACCGGGCCGTCGTGCAGGCCGGCCGCCCGGTCGACCTGCGCGAGCTGATGGCGCGCACCGGGAGCGGCGACCGCAAGCGCCAGGCCCGGGTCGCCCGCATCCTCCTGCGCCGCTACCTCGTGCGCGAGTCGCTGGTGGTGCGCGGGCCGCGCATCCGGCCGCTCCGCTGGACGCGGCGGCAGGTGCTCGGCTCGCCGGAGGTGCGGGCCCTGGTCGGCGAGGTCGCCCGCGACACCGGCCGGAGCCCCGAGTCGGTGCGCCGCGAGGTCGAGCGCACCTTCGACCACATGGCCGCCCGGCCCACCTTCGCCGCCGTGCAGCTCGCCGACCACGTCTGCCGCTTCCTGTTCGACCGCATCTTCTCGGGGGTGGACATCCGCCCCGAGGACGTCGAGCGCCTGCGCGGCGCCATGCGCGACGGCACCCCGGTGCTGGTGCCCTGCCACCGCTCGCACCTCGACTACCTGCTCGTGAGCTGGGTGCTCTACCGCCACGACATCGTGGTGCCCCACGTCATCGCCGGCGAGAACCTCTCGTTCTGGCCGCTCGGGCCGATCTTCCGGCGGCTCGGCGCGGTGTTCATCAAGCGCAGCTTCCGGGGCGAGCGCGTCTTCCCGGTGGTCTTCCAGCGCTACCTGCGGCAGATCATCCGGGACGGGCACCCCCTCGAGTTCTACATCGAGGGCGGGCGCAGCCGCACCGGCAAGCTGCTGCCGCCGCGCCTCGGGGTGCTCGGCATGGTGCTCGACGCCGCCGTGCTCGGCCGCGAGGACCGCCCGACCACCCTGCTGCCCATCGCGATCTCCTACGAGCAGATCGCCGAGGAGAAGGCCTACGCCCGCGAGCTCTCCGGCGCGGCCAAGGAGCGCGAGAACATCCGGCAGGTCGTGCGGGCGCGCAAGGTGCTGCGCCGGCGCTACGGCAAGGTCCACATCCGGGTGGGCGAGCCGCTGCCCTGCGGCGAGGTCTTCGCGGCGGCCCCGGCGCCGTGGCCCGAGCTCGACCGGGAGACGCGGCGGGAGCTGCTCCAGCACACCGGCGAGCGCCTGATGTACCGCATCGCCCAGAGCATGGTGCTGCTGCCGACGGGCCTGGTGGCGATGGCGCTGCTCGCCGGCACCCGGCGGGGGGTGCGGATGGAGGCCCTGCACGCCCGGGTCGCCCGCCTCGACGCCATCCTGCGGGCCCGCGGGGCGCAGCCCGCCGCCAGCCTCTCCTACGGCGGCTGGGCGGTCGAGGAGGCCGTGCGCCGCTTCGAGCAGAGCCGCTTCATCCGGCGCCTGGCCGATCCCGAGGGCGACATCCTCCAGATCGCCGAGGACCGCCGCATCACCCTCGAGTACTACAAGAACGGCATCCTGCACTTCATCGCGCCCGTCTCGCTGGTGGCCGGCGCCGTGCGGGCCCTGCAGGGCGGCCGGGACGACGCCGAGGTGGACCGCCAGGCGGTGATCGACCGCTTCCGCACGCTGGTCTTCCTGCTCCGCTACGAGTTCACCCTCGACCCGGAACGCGGCTTCGAGGCCATCGCCGACGAGGCCCTCGACACCCTCGCCGAGGCCGGCGCCGTCGAGGCCCCGGAGGGGTCGCGGGCCGTCGCGGTGCGCGACGCCGGGATCCTCGACGAGCTGGCCGCCATCACCCGCAACTTCCTGGAGTCCTACGCCCTGGTGCTGCGCGCCGCCCTGGCCCTCAAGGACCGGGCGATCCCCCCCGCCGACCTGCCGCGCCACGTCCAGGAGGCCGGCAAGGCGCTGCTGGCGGTCGACGAGGTGCGCCACCCCGAGGCGCTGTCCATCGCCAACCTCCGCAACGCGATCAAGGCCTTCCAGGAGGAAGGCGTGCTCGCCCCGACCGAGGGCGGCGGCTGGCACGTCGCGGCCGAGGCCGTCGAGCACTACCGCGCGCTCCTCGCCGCGCACCTCGACGGGTAGGACCGCCTCCCCGAGGCGGTAGTCTCGGGCGGAGCCGGCCTCGCCCGGCGCACCGCCCCCGGAGTCCCCATGTCGCCCGCCGGCCGCTACCCCAAGGTCGACGCCCTGTTCGAGGGCGAACCGCCGGCGCCGCCCCCCGACCCGGGCCCGGCGCTGCGGCGCCTGCGCGTGCTGCTCGCGGTGGCCATCCCCCTCGACCTCCTCGGCATTCCCTGCTGGACGGGGGTGCCGGGGGCCGTGCTCACCCTGTGGGCCTGGCTCCGCGCCGACGCCGAGGCGGCCCGGGTGCGCGAGGGCGCCTACGACGACGACCTCGCCGCCGACTTCCTGCGCCTGCGCGCCTGGGCGGCCTGGGCGCTGGGCTTCAGCATCCTGAGCCTCGTCGTCCAGGCCTGGCTGCTGACCACGCCCTTCTACGCGCTCCTGCTCGTGCGCGCCCTCGACGCGCTGGGCCTGGGCTGACCCGGCGCGGTCGCCTCGCGCCCGCGCCGCCTCGCGTCTCGCCGGGGAGGACCGGAAGCGCGCGCTACAGCTCGCCGAGGCGGATCGCCGCGTAGGCGTCGAAGGGCTTGAGCTGGAGGACGTGCTTGAGCGCGTCGGCCTCGGCGGCGGCGTCGCCCTGGGCGCGGGCGGCCTCGGCCCTGGCGAACCACGAGCGCCAGCAGCGGGCGTTGCCCTCCAGGGCCTCGTCGGCCAGCGCGGCGGCCCGGTCGAGCTCGCCGACCTCGGCCCGGTAGATCGCCTCCAGGCCCTTCGGCCCGACCATCGCCGCGTGGAGCCTCGCCTCTTCTCCGAGGAGCTTCTCGGCGCGCTTGCGGGCCTTGCCCATCACCTTGTCGTCGCCGGCGATGCGGGCCTCGCGCACCAGGGCGATGAGGGGCGCGGCGTGGCCGGGCATGGCGTTCATCTGCTCGAGCGCGAGCTTCAGCGCCGCGTCCTGCCCCTGCTGCTCGCGCACGGCGTCGAGCCAGAGGAAGCGGGCGCCGAGGTCGTCCGGGTCCTCGTCGACCGCCTTGGCGAACAGCTCGCCGGCCTTGTCGATGTCGCCCTCGCGGGCGTAGCGCACCGCCAGGCCCACCCGCGGCTCGACGAGGGGCTCCGTCTCGTGGAGGATCGCCTGCCGGTAGGCCTCCTGGGCGCCCTGCCCGTCGTCGAGGGCCAGGGCGGCGTGGCCGCGGGCGACGGCCAGCCAGGGGTCGAGGTCCATGTGGGCGTCGTAGATCGCGCCGACCTCGCCGGCCCGGTCCTCCAGGAGGTCGAGGGCCGCGATCTGGCCGTAGGCCTCCTGGCAGGAGGCGTCCTGGCGCTTGACGTCCTCGGGGACCTCGGCGCGCGTCCAGCCGAGGAGCGCCGCCTCGATGCCGCCCTTCTCCTGGAGGTCGAGGCTCTTGCCGTAGGGGATGCGCTGGTCGTCGGGGAGGCCGTACCAGGACTCGTACAGCTCGGCGGCCTTGGTGAAGGAGGCGCGGGCATCGGCGAACTTGCCGGCCTTGCGCTGCATCTCGCCGAGGTTCAGCCAGCTCTCGCACTTGTCCTCGTCAAAGGCGACGACCTTCTGCAGGTTCTCGACGGCCTCGTCGAAGTGGCCCTGCTTGTCGAGCACCTTGGCGAGGCGGGCGTAGGCGCCGGGGTCGCCCTCGGGCTTGTCGGCGCCCTCGTCGCCGGAGGCGGCGTCATCCTGGTCGGCGTCCTCCTTCGACTTCTCGATGGCGGCCTTCAGCGCCTGCTCGGCGGCGTCCCGGACGACGGACATGCCGCCCTCGGCCTTGCGCTCCCCCTCGACCAGGGCGAAGGCGAGCTTGTGGGCGGCGGGGTCGTAGGCCAGGTCGTAGCGGCCGAGGACGTTGCCGCCGAGCACGCCGTCGAAGGGGTAGCGCGCCTCGTCCACGGTGGCGGCGAGCGCGTAGTCGCCCTTGCCGACGACCCAGGCCTCCACGGTCGGGCCGCCCTTCACGCCCACCTCGATCCAGTGCCGGTAGATGTCGCCGACTCCGGCCACCGGCGCCTTGTCGGGGAAGCCCACCGCGGTGCTGAGGTCGGCCTGGGTGTAGAAGGCGAGGGCCGCGGTGACGTCCTTGTCGGCGAAGCGGGCGGGCACCAGGTAGGGCGAGGCCGAGCGGAGCTCCTTCTGCTTGCCGAACTTGACGATGGCGGACGGGCTGGCGCTCGCCTCCACCGCGGTGCCGCCCACCTCGCCCAGCAGCTTGCCGCCCTGGTCGGCCGGGGCGAAGCGCACCACGCCCTCGCTCGGAAGGATCGCCCAGGCCAGGCCCTCGAGGGCGCCGAGGCCGATCACCCCGTCGATGCCCGGGGAGCCGGACAGGGCGGCGTCCGAGGCGACGGCGTCGATCCGCGTGTTCGGGGTGGGGTTGAGCCCCTGCACGCCCTCGATGGTGAGGTCGCCGATCCGCATCGCGTCGACGGAGACGATGTCCAGCTCGCCGCCGACCCGCCAGGCGGCGTCCTCGCCCATCAGGTTGAGGAACTTGTGGTTGCGCTTCTTCGCCTCGAGCTCGAGGTCGGACACCACGTTGTCGCCGAAGACGACGAGGTCGTGGCCCGGCTCGAGGGCGAAGACGTAGGGGTGGTCGTCGATGCGGACCTCGACGCAGGGGCGAAGGTCGGCGCCGGGCACGGCGAGCAGCGGCACCTCGACGGTGCCCGGGATCTGGAGGGTGTCGACGCCGACGTACCGGTCGAGGGGGGTTCCCGCCGCGGCGGGCAGGGACAGGGCCATCAGGGCGAGCAGCAGGGGGGGGCGCATTCGGTGTCTCCGCCGTGAGAAGGCAGCACGGATATCCGCAACATGCGGCCGTCGCAATCTCCTGACGCCTTGCTGGCAAACCGGGTCGGCGATACCCCACGGGCCTCCGGGTTCCCGCGTGGAACCCATCATCCCGCCCCGCCGGAGGTCCAGCCATGACCGCCATCCTCGAAGTCTTCGCCCGCTCCATCCTCGACTCCCGCGGCAACCCCACCGTCGAGGTCGAGATCACCACCGACGAGGGCATCGTCGGCCGCGCCGCCGTGCCCAGCGGCGCCAGCACCGGCGAGCACGAGGCCGTCGAGCTGCGCGACGGCGACGCCGGGCGCTGGGGCGGCAAGGGCGTGGACAAGGCGGTCCACCACGTCAACGAGACGATCGCCCAGCACCTGATCGGTCTCGACGTGCGCGACCAGCGGGCGATCGACCAGCTCCTCGTCGACCTCGACGGCACCGACAACAAGGGCCGCCTCGGGGCCAACGCCATGCTCGGCTGCTCCCTGGCCGTCGCCCGCGCCGCGGCGATGAGCCTCGACCTGCCGCTGTACCGCTACGTCGGCGGCGTCGGCGCCCACCTCCTGCCCGTGCCGCAGATGAACGTGCTCAACGGCGGCGCCCACGCCGACAACAACGTCGACATCCAGGAGTTCATGATCGTCCCGGTCGGCGCTCCCACCTTCGCCGAGGCCCTGCGCATGGGCAGCGAGGTCTACCACGCCCTCAAGGCGGTCTGCCGGGAGCGCGGCCTGTCGACGGCGGTGGGCGACGAGGGCGGCTTCGCGCCGAACCTCGACAGCGACGAGGAGGCGCTGGCGCTGCTGGCCCGCGCCGTCGAGAAGGCCGGCTACGCCCTCGGATCGGACGTGCGCTTCGCCATCGACGCCGCCGCGAGCGGCCTCTACACCGCCCCCGAGGGCGGCGGCAGCGGCGGCACCTACAGGATCGGCGGCCAGGATCGCGACGCCGCGGCGATGGTCGAGTTCTACGCCGGCCTCATCGAGCGCTGGCCCCTCTACAGCCTCGAGGACGGCCTCGACGAGAACGACTGGGAGGGCTGGCGGCTGCTCACCGAGGCGCTGGGCGACAAGGTGCAGCTCGTCGGCGACGACCTCTTCGTCACCAACCCGACGCGCCTCCGGCGGGGCATCGACGGCGGGATCTGCAACGCGATCCTGATCAAGCTCAACCAGATCGGCACCCTGTCGGAGACCCTCGACACGATGGAGCTCGCCCACAAGGCCGGCTACCGCTGCGTGATCAGCCACCGCTCCGGCGAGACCGAGGACACCTTCATCGCCGACCTCGCCGTCGCCACCCACGCCGGGCAGCTCAAGACCGGCGCCCCGGCCCGCACCGAGCGCGTCGCCAAGTACAACCAGCTCGTCCGCATCGAGGAGGAGCTGGAGGACACCGCCCGCTACGCCGGCCCGCTGCTCCGGGGCTGAGGCCGCTCAGTCCCCCGCGGGCGCCTCGTCGTCGAAGGCGAGCACCAGCACCCACCCCTCGGCGAAGTCGTAGCCGCGCTCGCGCAGCTCGTCCTGGGCGTAGCCGGGCACGAGGCTGCCGGGGGGGCGGGCGAGGCCCTCGACGGTGAGGTCGCCGTAGGTGTAGAGCGGGTCGGGCTTGCGCCGGGTCCGCACCATGACGCGAATCGTGCGCGAGGTCGTGTCCCGCTCGGGAAAGAGCGGGAACAGGTAGTAGGTCTCGTCGCCCACCTTCTGCTTGAGGGTGGCGGCGTAGTGGGCGGTGCCGCGCAGGCGCACGCCCCGGTTGTCGCGGGAGATGGTGGTCGGGGTCACGTCGACGATGCGGGGGCGGAAACCCGGGAGGGCGCCGTGATCCCACCAGTAGAGGCCCAGGCCGGCGACGGCGACGAGGACGAAGGGCAGGACGACGGCGAGGAGGGCCTTCTTCACGGAGGGCACCCGGTCGGGAAGGGGGCGGCGGGCAGCGGCTAACCCGGCGGGCGGCCGGGCTGGTAGAATGCGCGGCGGCGGTCCGAGGCGACCGCCCCCGGAGTCCCCATGCGCGCACCCGTCGGCCTCCTCGTCGCCCTCCTCGCCACCGGCTGCATGAAGGAAGCCGACCCGCGCGGCTTCGGCGGCGGCGGCACGACGAGCGGCGGCGACGACAGCGGCGACACCGGCCCCGTCGGCGACGCCCCGTGGATCGACGAGCTGAGCGCGGAGTTCACGGTCTACTCCGGGCGCAAGGTGCTGGAGGTGGCGGCCTACTACACCGACGCCGACGACGACCTCGAGGGCGGGCTGGTCCACCTCGACGTCACGGTGGACGGCGAGCCCTGGGCGATGGATCCGCTGCCCATCGACGGGTCGAGCGCCCGCGTCGACAGCGGCGAGGACGGCGCCGGCCCGAGCGTGCGCTTCACCCTGGGCGGCCAGGACGGCGCGAGCATCGACACCACCGTGACCTACACCCTCGACGTCACCCTGGAGGACGCCGCCGGCAACCTCTCCAACACGGCGAGCGCCACCGTGGACCCGCTGTAGGGGCGCCGCCGTGACCGCCGCCTCGGAAGGGGTCGCCCCCGAAGACCTCGACGCCCCCTCGCTCCTGCGCCTGCTCCTCGCCCGGAAGCCCGGCCTGGCCGAGGGCGAGGCCCTGCCCGCGATCCGGCGGGAGGCGCGCCTCGCCCACCTCGGCGACCCGGCGGCGCTGGCCGCGATCACCGGCTGGCCCCGCGAGGACCTGCCTCCCACCTGGCCGGCGGTGGTGGCGGCGCCGCTGCACAAGCAGCTCATGGGCGACCCGGCCTTTCCCCTGCCCGTGGCCGGCCTCGTCCACGTCGACAACCGCATCGAGGTGGCGGCCCCCCTCGACCCGGCGGCGCCGGCGCTGCTGCGGGTGTTCACGGGCCCGCGCCGGCCCGACCCGCGGGGCGTGCGCTTCGAGCTGGTCACCGAGGTGGTCCCCGGCGACGGCGAGGGGCCGCCCGCCTGGCGCGAGGTGAAGGGCATCCTCTCGCGGGCCGGCGGGCGGCGCGGCGGGCGGCGCGCCCCCGGCGCCGAGGCGCCGGCGCCCGAGGAGGCGACGCGCCGGTCCTGGGAGCTCCCCGCCGACCTCGGCCGGCGCTACGCCCGGGTCTCCGGCGACGCCAACCCGATCCACCTCCACCCGTGGACGGCGCGGCCCTTCGGCTTTCGCCGCCCCATCGCCCACGGCATGTGGACCCTCGCCCGCGCCCTGGCCGAGCTGGCCGACCGCCTGCCGCCGCCCCCGTGGACGGCCACGGTTCGCTTCCGACGCCCGGCCGAGCTGCCCTCCAGCCCCGTGTTCGCCGCCTGGGAGGACGGCGCCGGGCTGCGCTTCCGGCTGGTTCGGGCCGGCGACGGCAAGGTGCTCCTCGACGGCGCGGCGACCCGCGGCCTCCCGGGCTGAGGCTGCTACCCTGGGAGGCGCCGCACGGAGGGCCGCGTGCCGCCTCGCCTCCGCCTCGCCGCCGGCCTGCTGGCCGCCTGCTCCGCGCCGCCCCCGACCGGGCCGCGGGAGGCGGCGCCGGTGCCCGCCGACACCGGGTCCGCCGACACCGCCCCGCCCGAGGAGGTGCCGGCGGTGAGCTACGACCACCTCCCGGTGCTCCTCGTCGACCTCGCGGGGCAGGAGCCCGGCAGCGAGGCGCCGGTGAGCGGCACCCTCGAGGTGATCCTCGACCACGACGGCACCCTCACCGACCTCGACGCCGCCCCCCGCGACTGGTCGGGGCCCATCGGGCTGGAGCTGCACGGATCCTCCTCCCTCGGCTACCCCAAGCAGGGCTACCGCATCGAGCTGCGCGACGAGAGCGGCGAGGACACCGAGGTCCCGCTCCTCGGCATGGCCCCGGAGAGCGACTGGGTGCTGCACGGGCCCTACGGCGACAAGACCCTGTTCCGCAACGCCCTGGCCTACGCCCTGGGGCGGGAGCTGGCCGCCGAGGCCGGCCGCTGGGAGCCCGACGACCGCTTCGCCGAGGTGTTCCTCGACGGCGACTACCGCGGCGTCTACCTCGTCGTCGAGCGGGTCAAGCGCGACGGCCACCGCCTCGACCTGCCCGTGCCCGCGCCCTCGGCCGCCGACGGCGACATCACCGGCGGCTACGTCGTCAAGATCGACCAGCACCGGGGGGAGGGCTGGGACACCGCCGCCGGCACGCCCATCGACTACGCCGACCCGCACGCCGACGAGATCACGGACGAGCAGGCCGCCTGGCTGGCCGGCTGGTTCGACGACTTCGAGGCCCTCCTCGCCAGCGAGGACGGCGCCGACCCCGTCGCCGGCTGGCCGGCCCGCGTCGACGCCGACGCCTTCGTCGACCACTTCATCGTCAACGAGCTGGCCCACAACGTCGACGCCTACCGCCTGAGCGCCTACCTCTGGAAGGACGCCGAGGCCGACGGCGGGCGGCTGCACGCCGGTCCCCTGTGGGACTTCGACCGGGCCTTCGGGAACGTGAACTACTGCGACTGCTGGCTCACCGAGGGCTTCGTCATCGACGACCTGACGACCTGCGGCTACGGCGAGCAGTACCCGCCGTGGTGGAGCCGGCTCCTCGCCGACCCGGACTTCACCGCCCGCCTGCGCTGCCGCTGGGAGGCCCTGCGGGGCGGGGCGCTGTCCGACGAGGCGCTCACCGAGCGGGTGCTCGGCTTCGCCGAGGAACTCGCCGAGGCCGAGCCCCGCGACGACGCGCGCTGGGGCACGATCGGCACCTGGGTGACCCCCAACAGCTACGTCGGCGAGACCTGGGAGGACGAGATCGACTGGCTGCTGGCCTGGCTGCTGGCCCGGGCCGCCTGGCTGGACGGCGCGATGCCGGGCGCCTGCGAGGCGGGGCCGCCGCCGTGATAGCGTGGCCGCGAGGGCCCCGGCGGCCCGGAGCGGGAGGAACCACCATGCGGCGCGCATCCCCCTGGCTTCTCGCCTGGATCGCCCTCGTCCCCTGGGGATGCGGCGACGGCGACTCGAAGACGGCCGGCTCGGACACCGCGAGCGAGGCCGACGCGGACACCGACGCCGACGCCGACACCGACACCGACACCGACACGGGCGACGAGGAACCCGTCGTCGTCGCCGTCGCCGCCGGGCTGAGCCACTCTTGCGCCCTCTACGACGACGGCGCCATCGCCTGCTGGGGGGGCAACGAGGCCGGCCAGGCCACCGTGCCCGACGCCGGCTACGTCGCGCTCACCGCCGGCGGCGACCACACCTGCGCGATCACCTCCGGCGGGGCCGCGACCTGCTGGGGCGCCGACGACGCCGGCCAGTCCACGCCCCCCGACGGCGTCTTCACCGCCATCAGCGCCGGCACCGGCCACACCTGCGGCATCCTCGACGACGAGAGCCTGGCCTGCTGGGGCGACGACGCCTTCGGCCAGGCCACGCCCCCGTCCGGGCGCTTCGTCGCCCTCGACGCCGGCGGCTACCACACCTGCGGCATTCGGGCGAACGACGGCAACGCCTTCTGCTGGGGCAAGAACCACGCCGGCCAGAGCACGCCTCCGAGCGGCGTCTTCACGGCGGTGGGAGCCGGAACGGCCCATTCCTGCGGCATCGGCGAGGACGGCTCGATGAGCTGCTGGGGAGAAGACGACGACGGCGAGGCCGACCCGCCCGCCGGCGCGACCTGGACGGCCCTGTCGGCCGGCGACCGCTTCACCTGCGGGCTGGACGCCGACGGCGCGATCGCCTGCTTCGGCCTCGACGACCAGGGGCAGGTCTCCGACGCCCCCGACGGCGCCGGCTGGACGGCGCTGGACTGCGGCGCCGCCCACTGCTGCGCCCTCGACGGCCAGGGCGGCGTCACCTGCTGGGGCCGGGGAGACGAGGGCCAGCTCGCCGGTCCCTGAGCGCCGGGTTCGCCGGCGGCCGACCGGGGGGCTACGCTGGGCGCGTGGAGCCGGCCCGCGCCGGGCTGGCCGCGCGAGGTGACCGCGTGCTTCGGCTCCGGCCGTCCAGGACTCCGCGACGCCGCGCCGCCACCCGGGGGCGGTTCGGGCCGGCCCTCGCCGCCCTCGCCCTGGCCGCCTGCGCCCCGCCCAAGGCGGTGGTCACCCCCGACTCGCGCGATCGCGCGCTGCTCGAGATGGCGGTGCACGTCCACTGGCAGGGGATTCGCTGGAACGACCCGGCCCGCGCCTGCGCCGCCCTCGAGGACGACGAGGCCCGCCTCGCCTACCGCCGCTGGATGCGCGAGGAGTGGGATCGCCGCCGGGTGGTCGACTTCTCCATCGCCGACGTGGAGCTGGGCCCCCAGGGTCCCGCCGACGAGCGCGGGCGCGTCCGCACCGCCGAGGTGCGCCTGCAGGTCGAGGGCTACGGGATGCCGGAACAGGTGGTGCGCGACGAGGAGGTCGTCGAGTCCTGGTACCGCACGGCCGACGGCTGGTGGCTGGACTGGACGCCGCCCGAGGACGCCTCGGAAGCCGCGGGGGAGGCGCCGTGAAGCGGCTCGCCGCGCTGCTCGTCGCGGCCCTGGGCGCGCGGGGCCTGCGCGCCGAGGACGCCGCGAGCGACGACGAGGCGGTCAGCCCCTACCGGCGCTTCGCCACGCCGGCGGCGGCCGAGGGCGCGCTGCCCGAGGAGGAGGCGGGTCCCGAGACCTCCGCCGGGGAGGCGCCGACCGCCGAAGCGCCGGCGGCGACCGAAGGCGCCGCGCCCGAGCCCGTCCCGGCCGCCCCGGCCGCCGGAAACGCGGGCTGGACGGGAAGCACCGAGGTCGCCCCGGCCGAAGGCGCGGCATCTTCCGGCGAGTCGCCGGCCTCCCACGCGGAAGGCGCGGCGCCCCCCGCACCGGAGCCGGCGGCCGGGGAGGTCCGCGCCCTCGACCGCCCGGAGGTCCACCCTCCCGAGGGCGGCCCCGCGCCGGTGCTCCCGGCCGCCGGACGACCGGGTCGGGGCGGCGAGGCCGCGCGCCTCGGACGCGGCGAGGGGGCGATGCGGGCCGTGCTCTCCCTGTCGGTGACCCGGGCCTGGGCGGGCCTGGCCGAGCTCGACGGAGCGCTGCTCCTCGGGGACCGCACCACGGTGGGCCTCCTCGCCGGCCGGAGCCTGCCCGGCGCCCAGGGCCGCGCGGAGCTCGGGTTGCGGGCGGGCTACGCCGTGGTGGGCACGGCGCGCCGGGGCCTCTCCCTGGTCGGCGAGGCGGCGGCGGGCATCGCCGACCTCGAGGGCGACGCGACCGTGCGCGGCTACGAGTACCGCCTGGGCCCCGCCCTCGCCGGCCGCGCCACCCTGCCCGCCGGCCTGAGCGCCGAGGCGCGTGCCGGCCTCGCCTCGGTTTCCACCGTCGCCCGCGCCACGCGGGGCGAGGGCACCGCCGACGAAACCGCCTGGGGCCTCCGCCCGGTGGGGAACCTCACCGTCGGCTGGGTGTTCTGAGCGCCAACCTGGACGGGGCCGCCCGCCCCGGGGCGCGGGAGGCCGCGCGCCCCGACAAGCGGACAACTCCTGTCCGCCGCCCGGTCCCAGCCCTGGCGAACCGTGCAGAACCGGATAGGCGCCCCCCGCGGGTCCCACCTGGAGGTTGCGACCATGCCGGCCCCCTTTTCCGACGCCGTGGCACGCGAGGCGGCGCCCGCCGCGCTCCCCTCGCTCGACCGCCTGCTGCACCGGCGCTTCGGCTTTCCGGCCTTTCGCGAGGGGCAGCGCGAGATCGTCGCCCACGTGGCCGCCGGCCGCGACGCCCTGGTCGTCATGCCCACCGGCGCCGGCAAGTCGCTGTGCTACCAGCTCCCGGCCCTGGCCCGCGGCGGCACCACCCTGGTCGTCTCGCCGCTCCTGGCGCTGATGAAGGACCAGGTCGACGCCCTGGTCGCCCGGGGCGTGCGGGCCACGCTGATCAACTCCACCCTCGACGCCGACGAGCGCCGCCGCCGCACCGCCGCCCTGCGCCGGGGCGAGTGGGAGCTGGTCTACGTGGCCCCCGAGCGCTTCACCGACGGCTTCCTCGCCGCCATCGCCGGCGCCCCGATCCGCCTGTTCGCCGTCGACGAGGCCCACTGCCTCAGCCAGTGGGGCCACGACTTCCGCCCCGACTACCTCCGCCTCGGCCAGGTGCGCGAGGCCCTCGGTCGGCCGCCCACCGTCGCGCTCACCGCCACCGCCACCCCCGAGGTGCAGGACGACATCGTCCGCCACCTCGGCATCGACGGCTGCCGCCGCTTCGTGCGCGGCTTCGACCGCCCCAACCTGGCGATGGAGGTCGTGCCCGTCACGAGCTGGTCCGACAAGTTGCGGCGCCTGGTGCGGGTCGTCGGGCAGGTCGCCCGCGAGGGCGGCGGTGGCGTCATCGTCTACGCGGCCACCCGCCGCAACGTCGAGCGCGCCGCCGAGCATCTCCGCCTGGCCGGCCTCCCGGCCGGGGCCTACCACGGCGGCCTGCCCCACGCCGAGCGCGTGCGCGTGCAGGACGACTTCATGACCGGCCGGGTGCCGGTGGTGGTCGCGACCAACGCCTTCGGCATGGGCGTCGACAAGGACGACGTGCGCGCCATCGTCCACCTCGACCTGCCCGGCACCGTCGAGGCCTACTACCAGGAAATCGGCCGCGCCGGCCGCGACGGCCGCCCCGCCCGGGTGGTGCTCCTCTTTCGCGAGCAGGACCGCCGCACCCAGGAGTTCTTCATCCAGACGGGCCACCCGCCCGCCGCCGACGTGCAGGCGGTCTGGCGGGCGCTGGTGGCCCGGGGCGTCAACCCGGTGCCGGTGGATGTCGAGCGCCTGGCCCTGGAGCTGGCCGGCGACCTGTCCGAGAGCGCCGGCGAGCGCCTCGTGCGGAGCTGCCTCGCCGTGCTCCGCCGCGAGGGCCGGGTCGAGCGGCTCGGGGTGCAGGTGCTGCCCGAGCGGGTCGCGCTGCGGTCCCCGCCGGCGGGTCGCGACGCCGGCCCGCGCCTCCTCGACGCCTGGGGCTGGCTCGAGGCCGAGGCCCGCGGGGCCCCGGAGGTGGCGGTGAGCCCGGCGCGCATGGCGTCGGCCCTGGGCCTCAGCCCCCAGCAGGCCGAGGCGATCCTCGACGCCCTGCACCGCCGGGGCTGCATCGACCACCGCCCCGCCGGCCGGGTGGTCGGCGTGCGCCTCGTCGACCCCGACCGCCCCCTCGACCTCGACGAGGACCGCATGGCGGCGCGCCGCCAGCACGCGCTCCTCAAGCTCGAGAAGATGGTCGGCTACGCCTCGGCCGGATGCCGGCGCCTCTACCTGCTGCGCTACTTCGGACAGGAAGCGCCCTGGGACCGCTGCGGCACCTGCGACGCCTGCATCGCGGGGCACCCCCTCGACGCCGAGCCCCGTCCCCTGCGCCCCGACGAGGAGCTCGCCGTCCGAAAGCTGCTCGCCACCATGGCCCGCATGGGGCGGCCCCACCCGGCTTCCCTCATCGCCCGGGTGGCCTGCGGCAGCCGCGACGAGTCGGTGCGCCGCTGGGGCTACGACCGCCTCAGCACCTTCGGCATCCTCGCCGGCTGGTCCCAGCGCGACGTCGAGCGCCTGGTCGGCGCCCTGCACGTCGCCGGCGCCGTCGACGCCAGCATCGGCCGCTCCACTCGCGACGGGCGCACCGTCACCTGGCGGGCCTACCGCCTCAACGCCCTGGGTTGGCGGGTGATGCAGCAGCGGGCACCCGAGTTCCGCATGGTGGTTCCCGCGCGGGGCCGCGCCGCCCGCCGGCCGGTCGTGGCCGCCGACACCCGCCCGGTCGACGCCGACCTCCTCGGCGCCCTGCAGGACACCCGCCGCCGACTCGCCCGCGACGCCGACGTGCCCGCCTACCGGGTGGCCTCGAACCGCACCCTCGAGGAAATCGCCGCCCGCCGGCCGACGAACGCCGAGGCCATGCTCGCCGTGCACGGCATGGGGCCCAAGCTGTTCGCGGAGTACGGCGAGGCCCTCCTCGACGTGGTGCGCCGGTGGACGACGACCTGACCGCGCCTCTCGCGAGGCGTCTCGCGAAGGAGGGGCGGCCCGGCGAGGCGGCGGCTGGGCGGCGATCCTCCGCGGCGCTCCCGGGGGAGTAGACGCGGCACACACCCTGGCCCATGACCGCCCGAGGCCGGCCGCCCCTCGACCGCTCCATCGCCACGATGCCGGCCCGAGGCCGGCGCTCCCCGGCCGGGGACGAGGCTCGACTCGCATTCGGCCCATCTGTGTCCACAGAGACGGGTCGAGTGCGAGTCGGGAAGAACAGAGAGGCGCTGAACGCGGATTCAGCGTCGCCCCCGAGGGGCCGACTCACGGTGAAACGCCGATTTTCACGAGATCCCGCGCGACAGGCGGCGAGCTGAATCGCATTCACCTCGTCTCCGTCGGCCGGATGTGACGTTCACCCCCTC
>WGAH01000631.1 GCA_015489145.1 Deltaproteobacteria bacterium | reverse complement strand
TGGAGGAGGCCGCCTTCGGGGCCGCCGGCTGGAACCCCCGGCAGGTCGCCGGCTCCCTCGCCGACCCCCACGCCGCCGGCCTCCTCGCCCCCGGCGCGGGCTTCGTCCTCGGCCGGCTCCTCGGCGAGGAGGCCGAGCTGCTCCGCGTCGCCGTCCACCCCGCCCGCCGCCGGGCCGGCCTGGGCCGCGCGCTGCTCGCCGCCTTCGAGGCGCGCTGCCGCGCCGCCGGCGCCCGCCGCGCCTTCCTGGAGGTGCGGGAGGACAACGCGCCGGCCCGGGCGCTCTACGCCGCCGCCGGCTGGGCCCTCCTCGGCCGCCGCCCCGGCTACTACGCCGACGGCGCCGCCGCCCTGGTCCTCGAGCGCGCCCTCGCCTGACCCCGGCCCTCAGCCGCGGCCGAAGCGGAAGCGCTTGCTCACCTCCATCGGCGAGGCGACCGGGTGGAAGGACCAGTCCCCCACCACCGAGGCGATGCAGGCCTCCAGCTCGGGATCCGAGAGTTCCTCGCCGCTGACCGCCACCTTCTCGGCCTTTCCCGACGCGCCGAGCACGAAGGACACCGTCCAGGCGCCGGCGAGGCTCGGGTCGGCCTTCAGGCGCATCTCGTAGCAGTGGCGCACCTGCCCCGCCCCGGCGTTCATCACCCGGCGGGCCATGCGCATCACCTGCTGCGGGTCCTCGAGGGGGCCGCCCTCGAACAGCCGCTCCTCGGGGCCGGCCACCCCCACCTTGAAGGCGTCGAGGGGGTTGGGCGCCACGCTCGCGGCTGCGAGGCTCGGGCCGATCTCGACCTTCTCGGGCGGCGCCTCGGCGACGATCACCTCCCGGGCCTTCCTCGACTTGCGGGCCTTGCGCGGGACCGGGGCGGACGGCGACTCGACCTCCTCGCGGGCGGCGATGGTCGGCAGGGGCTCGTCCTCCAGCACGTCGGCGGCCTGCGAGATGTCCGGCAGCTTCGCGGCGAGGTCCTCGGCCGGCTTCGCCGGCGTGGGCGCCGGGGCGGGCTCGGGAGCCGGCTTCGGGCGCAGCGCCTCGGGCAGGGGCACGTCCCGGTGCTCGCTGAGCGGCACCACGTAGAAACCGTCCCCACCCGCCACGTCTCCCGCGCCCTGCCGGGAGGCGAACCACCAGCCGCCCGCCGCGCCGAGGCCGACGAGGGCCACCATCGCCCAGGCCGGCCGGCGCCGACGCTCCTGCTCGAGCATCGGCCGCGGCAGGTCCACGCGCACCTCGACCACCCGGCCGGGATCGGTGGGGGCCTCCTCCCCGACGATCTCCATCATGCAGCTCGGGCAGTGTCCGCCGAACAGGACGATCTCCTCCCGAATCGGCTCCTTGCAGAACGGACACGTAGGCGCGGACATGGCATCTCCCGGAACGGGCCGGCGCGTGGCCCGGGCTCCCCTCGGGAAACGGAATCCCCCGACAGGGCTTGAGGGTCCCGCGCGGCGGGGAGACTCCGACGGCCCCGCCCGGCGCGCATTCGCGGGCTGCGCCTTCGCCCGGGGGGCCGTTGACAACGGCATCGGCGAATCTTAGGCCGTTGCAGGCCCATCTTCGCGCGGCGAGAACCGCGCCCCGGGAGGCCCCGTGAGCAGCGCCCGCGACTTCCTCGCCTCCGTCCTCGGCGACGCCCTCCTGCCCGCGCTCCGCCAGCCCATGGAGGACGCGGTCTACGAGGTGCTCGACCAGAGGCAGGTTCCCACGCGCACCGACTTCCGCGAGCTGCGAAACCTCGTCGACGACATGCGGGGTCGCGTCTCCACCGCGACCCGCCGGGCCGAGGCCGCCGCCGCCCTCGAAGCCCGCATCGACGCCCTCGAAGCCCGCATCGACGCCCTCGAAGGTCTCGCCGAGCGCGTCGCCGCCCTCGAGGCCCGCCTCGCCGAGGGCCCGGCCCCGGCGACCGAGGAAGCCCCCGCCGCCGAGGCGCCGGCCGGGGAGCCCACCGAGGCGAAGGCCGAGGAGCCCGCCCCCGAAGACCACGCGACCTGCCGGGTTCCCGGCTGCGAGGGCCGGGTGCGCGCCCGGGGCTTCTGCGGGCGGCACTACCAGCAGTGGCGCCGCGGCACCCTCGAGGGCTTCGAGCCGCCGCGGAAGTAGCGCCTCGGCGCGGGCGGACTCAGGGCGGACGGATGCCGTACCAGGTGTCGAGCACGACCACCGTGATGTTGCAGATCGCGTGAAAGAAGGCCCCGGGGAGCACCTGCCCGGTGCGCTCGCGCATCCAGGCGAAGACCAGGCCCGGGAAGAAGGTGGCGAAGTGCCACCACTGCACCTGCACCACCGAGTGCCCGAAGGCGAAGAACAGGTCGGCGAGCACGGCTCCGAGGCCCATGGGCGTGCCGAGGATCAGCCAGCGGCGCGGGAACAGCTCGTTCAGCCGCGTCTGGAAGTAGCCGCGGTAGAAGAACTCCTCGGGAATCGCCACGAAGAAGAGCTGGTAGGCCACCAGGGTGAGGATGTCGCCGGGCAGCGCCACCCCCGGGTGGACGCCGAACAGGGTGGTCTGCCAGACGTGGTAGGCCACGAGGAAGGGCGGCCCGATGAGGGCGGAGGCGAGCAGGGCGAGGCGCAGGGCCCCCCACCAGGCCCGACCGTCGCGAAAGGCCGGAATGCTCAGGCGGTAGGCCCAGCTGTCGGCGCCGCGAAGCCGGCAGGTGAACACCGGCGCGTAGATGAACAGGAGGGGCACGGCCGCGAGCACGGCCTCGTGGAGCCCGAGGTTGGCCTGGGCCCACACCACGAGCCGGATCAGCAGCAGCGTGCCCAGCCACAAGGCGAAGAGCTCGGCGAAGACCCGGCGGCGGTCGGGCTCCGGCGCCACGGCCCCGCCCGTCGCCCGCGCCACGGCGTTCAGCTCCGCGACGGTGCGGTCTCCGACGGGCCGCGACCCGCCCGCGAGAGGTTCCCCCGCGCGTAGCCCCCGAGATCCAGCGTCACCCACCTGAAGCCCTCCGCCCTGCATCGTTGCACGATCGCCCGCCGCACCGCCGGGTCCAGGGCCAGGGCGAAGCCTTCCTCGTCGAGCTCGATGCGCGCCAGGGCCTCGCCCTCCAGGGCGTGCCAGCGCACCCGGAACTGCCGGAAACCGAGGGCGCGCAGCAGGCTCTCGACCTCGCGCACCATCGCCACCCGCTCGGGCGTGACCCGGGTGCCCACGGGAAAGCGGCTGCCGAGGCAGGCGAAGGCGGGCTTGTCCCAGACCGGCAGGCCGTAGGCCCGGGCGATGGCGCGCACCGCCGCCTTGTCGAGGCCGGCCTCGGCGAGGGGGTGGCGCACGGCGGCCTCGCGGGCGGCGGCGAGTCCGGGCCGGTGTTCGCCGAAGTCGTCGGCGATGACCCCGTCCGCGACCCAGGCGATGCCCTGCTCCCGGGCCACCCGCCGCGCGAGGCCGAACAGCTCCGTCTTGCAGAAGTAGCAGCGGTCGCCGGCATTGCGGGCGTAGTTCTCGTCCTCCAGCTCGTGGGAGGCCACCACCACCTGCCGGGCCCCCAGGTCGGCGGCGATGCGCCGGGCGAGCGCCGCCTCCTCGGGCGGGAAGGTGGGCGACTCGGCGGTGAAGGCCACGGCGCCCTCGCCGAGCACCTCCCGGGCCACCGCCAGGAGCGCCGCCGAGTCCACCCCGCCGGAAAAGGTGACGAGCACCGAGCCCATCTCGGCGAGGATGGCCCGGAGGCGGTCGAGGCGCTCGGCGACCCCCTCGGGGAGGCCGGCGGCGGGGCGGGCATCGGTGGGAAGCGTGGACACGGCCGGTGCCCCTATCCCGCCGGGGCCCCGAGGCGAGGCGCAGGGTCCCGATGGCCGGCGGGGCCGGAGAAGCGGCGTCTCGCCAAAGCCCCGGGAAACCGGCCGGAGGCCGTCCCTCCAAGGACGGCGCTCCTCCCACGCTCGCGCCGTCTCCCGCCCCCGGCCTGGCGATCATCGAAAGGGGGCTTGATAACAAGCCCCGTCCAGATGCTAGGCCCTCGAAACAACCCCCCTCAAGATGCTAGGGGGGCACCCTGGAACACCACGAAAACCACGGTTTTACCGTGGCGCGGGCTCGGGCGAGGGCCCAGGCGAGGCCGGATGGGGCCGAAGGCTAGCATCGCGACGGGGGTTGTTCTACGGGGCTAGCAAATCCGGGGGGGTTGTCATCAACCGGGCCCGCAATTGCCCATCC
>WGAH01000630.1 GCA_015489145.1 Deltaproteobacteria bacterium | reverse complement strand
GGGTGGAGGTGTAGCGGGCGACGACGCGGTAGCCGCGCCGCAACCAGGGCTCGGCGGGCGCCGTGGGCTCGCCGGGGAAGGGCGGGGCGTCGAAGGGGCCGAGGTTGGCCCGGTAGGCGTACCAGGTCGCGCCATCGAGGGGGCCCCGGACGCGGTCGCAGCCCCGCGCCGCCAGCCAGGCCTCCGCCTCGGCGAGGGCCCGGACGGCGGCCTCGCCCTCCTGCCGCGGGGCCCCGGCGCAGCCCACCGGGGCGAGGTGGGGGTTCACCCAGGCGCGAATCGGCGCGGGAGCGGGGACGAGGGTGGCCGCCGCGGGCACGCGATCACCCCGCCGGGGCGACGAGGACGAGCCAGGCGGCGGCGCCGGCGGCGAGGCTGGCCCACAGGCGCCGGCCGACCAGGGGCGTGCGGCGCAGCAGGGCGAAGAGGGCCAGGCCGCCGAGGGAGGCGCCGGCGACGGCGAGGATGCCCGTGGGGCCGGCGGCGCCGAGGGCGGGCAGCAGCGGCGCGCCCGCCCCGAGAAGCGCCAGCGGCGCGAGGGGCAGGCGCCGGCCGGCGGCGATGCGGGCCAGGGCGATGGCCCCGTTGGCGCCGAGGGTGGCCAGGTAGGGCAGGTAGAGCTCGGAGGCCGAGGTGTGGGCGAAGGCGAGCACCAGCACCAGGCTGCCGACCACCGTGGGCACGACCTCGTCGAGGTCGAGGTCGAGGGGCGCGCGGCCGAGGGCGGAGACGCCGACGACGGCGGCGTCGAGCGCCAGCAGCGGCACCGTCCAGCGCGCCCCGCCCAGCGCCCAGGCCAGCGTGCCGACCACGAACAGCGCGATGCCGCCGGCGGGCCGCAGGCGGGCGAGGCGGGCGTGGAGCACCACCAGGCCCAGGCCGAGCAGCATGCCCCCGATCCAGCCCGACAGGTCGGCCAGGCCGAGGCGCAGGGTGCGCTCCAGCACCAGGTAGACGGCGTAGGGGACGAAGACGTTGTCGGCCCCGCGCACGCTGAGGGCCTCGGTGGCGGTCGCCAGGGTGGCGGCCACGAGGGTGACGAGCAGCAGCGCCGGCCAGCCCGGGCGGCCGGCGACGGCCAGGGCCACCAGCAGGACCGCGAAGGCGAGGCCGAAGAAGGTGACCGAGCCCTCGAGGGAACGGTGCCCGTCGTAGACCCGGTAGCGGTGCCGCCCCCCCCGGGTGCCGACGATGGCGGCCCCGGTGTCGGCGAGGGCCATCACCGCGATGGGCGCGCAGTAGAGCACCGGGTCGCCGCCGCTGAGCCAGAAGGTGCCGAGCACGGCGAAGGGGTAGTAGTAGGCGCCGCTGGTGCGTCGGCGGACGCCGTGGACGCTGTCGAGCTGGCCGGTGAGGCGACCGATCACCAGCACGCCGAAGAAGGCGAAGGCGAGGACGGTCACGGTCCAGACGCTCGAGAACATCCACGGGAAGGCGATCACGACGAAGCCGGCGCCGACGTGGGCGAACTTTCGCGTGTACTCGACGGGGAGCTTCGCGAAGCGCCGCAGGATCTCGCCCGCTCCGAACAGGGCCACCACCGAGCCGGCCACGAGGAGCGCGCTCGGCCAGTCCGCGGCGAAGCCGGCGGCGATCCGTTCGGCCACCTGCCGGAGCACGGGGAGGAGCAGCGCGGGGAGGACGGGCTCCATGCCCCGGATATACCGCGGCGGTCGGGCCTTTGCCGGGGATGACCGTGACGCGTGGGTGACAAGGAAGCCCGCCGACGCGCTCGGGGCTGGCGGCCGGCGGCTCGCGGCGTGTATACCGGAACGGAGGGAAGCCTGCCGTGTTCGCCACCGCCCGCCGCCCGCTCCGCCGGGGCCCCGTCTTCCGGGGCGCCGTCCCGCTGGTCGTCCTCGTCGCGTGCAGCCGGGACCCGGAACCCCAGGGCGGCGGCCCCGAGGCCAGCGCCGAGGTCGTCCCCCCGGTGCTGCCCACGCTGACGGTCACGACGCCGGAGCGCGGCGCCTTCGTGGCCGAGGGGGCCCTCGAGGTGGCCGGGCAGGCGGTGGCCGGCGACGCCGCGCTGTCCACCCTCACCCTCAACGACGCCGAGGTCGCCCTGGACGGCGGCGGGCAGCCCGGGGCCCGGGCCACCTTCGCCACCACCCTCGCCACCGAGCCGGGCATCAACATCCTCGGCTTCCGGGTGGACGACGCCGCCGGCGAGCGGGCCATCGACGGCCGGGCGGTCTACGCCGGGCCGCTCCTCGACCCCGGCGCCACCGTCGAGGGCGGGATGCGCATGCAGATCGGTCCCGAGCTCCTCGACGACGACGACCCCGACCTCGACGACGTGGCCGCCATCGTCGAGGTCGTGCTCGGCGACCCGGCCATCGCCTCGGCCATGGTCGGCACCCCCTTCGAGTCCGACTACTTCGTGCTCACGCCCACCTCCCTGTCGTGGACGGGGGCCTCGGTCGACATCGACCCCGGCGACGCCGGGCTCGCCGTGAGCCTCACGCTCACCGACCTGTGGATGGACTTCGACGTCGAGGGCACCGGCTGGTACGACTGGCTGGGCACCAGCGGCTCGGCCTGGGCCGACGCGGTCACGATCCGGACCACCCTGGTGGCGACCGGCGGCGGGGGGGGCATCGTGGTGACGCCCACGGGCACGACGGCCACCCTCGACGGCTACGGCGTGACGGTGGACTGGTTCCCCGACTCGCTGGAGGGCTACCTCGCCGACTGGACCCAGGGCACCATCGAGGAACAGCTCGTCGCGGCGGTGGACGACACCCTGGGCGCGCTGGTGGGCGACTACCTCTCCTCCTTCGTCGCCGACCTCGACCTCACCGAGCGGGTGCGCCTGTCGATGGCCCTCGCCGACGTCGACTCCGCCGACGACGGCCTGCGGCTCAAGCTCGACGTGGCCGCCACCGCCACCGCCGGCATCGACCTGCCCGCCGGCGCCGGCTCCGCGCACACCGCCGGCGCGCCCCCCGACTGGCCCCTCGCCCCGGGCGAGCCCTTCGCGGTGGCCTGCGACGACGACTTCGTCAACGAGCTGCTCTTCGCCTTCTGGGCCTCCGGGGCGCTCGGCGGCCTCGAGTTCAGCGGCACCGAGATCGGCGGCATGAGCGGCCAGGAGCTGCCGGCCCCCCTCGGGCCCGTCGAGCGGGCGAGCCTCGACCTCGGCCTGCCGCCCGCGGTGCTCCCGGCCAGCAGCGACGACCAGGACGCCGACTTCGCCATCGGCGAGTTCCGGCTGGACTTCCTGCGCGAGGACGGCGAGCTCAACGCCTTCAGCGTCCACGTCCGCACCGGGCTCACGGTGGACATCGACGAGGACGGGGCCCTCGCCCTCACCCTGGACGGGCGGCCCTCCTACATGCAGCTCGAGATCGGCACGGTCGCGTGGACCGAGGGCCTGGACCCCGGCGATCTCGCGGCCCTGGTGCGGCTCATCGTCCCGCCCATCCTCACCAACGCCTCCCGCTTCCTTCCGGCCATCGCCATCCCGGGCATCCCCCTCGACGCCTTTTCGGACGCCCCGGAGCTCGCCGGCAAGGAGCTGCGCTTCACCGACCCCACCCTGTTGGTGGACGATGGCCGGTGGGTCGTCTTCGGCGCCTCCGCCGAGGTGCGCTGAGGCTCAGCCCCCGGCGGCGCGGCGGCGCAGCGCGGCGTAGTCCTCGGACAGCCAGAAGGACACCAGGGCCGCGACCCGGGCGGCGAGGTGGGGCCACAGCGGCTTGCCGGCGGGGTCGCGGCGGCCGAGGGCCCCGCGCAGCCCCCGCTCGCGGATCACCGGCCACTCGGCCTGGAGGCGCTCGGACTGCCGCAGCATCGCCCGGAGGGCGGCGCGCAGGTCGCCGGCGAGGACGAGGCCCGCGCGATCCGCGGTGAGCTGGAGCACCCGGTGGGCGGCGAGGAGCCGGGAGGCGTCGTCGCCGAGGTCGGTGCGCGCGGCGTTGCCGCCCGCGATCCGGCGGGCCGCGGTGTTGGCGAGGGGGAGCTTGTCGGCCCAGGAAGCCGGGAGGATCGCCCCGAGCCCGGAGCTGGCGGCCCGGGCGGGTGTCGGGAGGTACTTGAGGAAGGGCAGGAAGGCCGCCAGCGCCCCGGCCGCCGCCTGGCCCTTGTCCCAGGTGCCGAGCCACACGTCGTGGGCGGTGAAGCGCCCGTGCTGGAAGCGGAGGTGGGCGAGCTCGGCGGCGATGGCGAAGCGCAGCTCCAGCGGGTCGAGGTGGAAGGGCGAGCCGGGGTCGAGGTGGGCGCCGCCGACGAGCAGGAAGGGCTCGGGCACCTCGTGGGCCCGCAGCCCGACCTGCCGCTCGCCCCGGCTGACGAAGGCCGGCGGCGCGGGCATGCCCAGGAGCACGGCGGCGTCGGCGAGAGCCCGGGCCGCCTCGGGCCAGCGCTCGGGGAGGAGGCGCTCGCAGTAGGCCCGCACGATGCCGTGGTCGGGGGGCTCCACCCGGGCGAGGAAGGCGGCGATTCGCCCGAAGGCGCCGTCCTTTCGGGCGACCGGGTGGCGAAGGCGCTCGAGATCCGCCTCGGGAAGGGGGTGCACCTCGGCCAGCGGCTCGCCGGCTCCCGGCTCGTCGAGGCCGCCGGCGTCCAGGGCGGCGGCGGCCGTCGCGGCCCGCTCGCGAAGCTCGGGGGCGCCGTGCTCGGCGAGGGCGGCCAGGCGCTCGGGGACGAGGGGCTGGCAGCGGGCGAGGGCCGCGAGGGTGGCGGGGTCCGGGCCGCCTTCCCGGGCCGCGGCGAGGATCTCGAGGGCCGCCACCCGCAGGGGCCGCACCCCCTCGCCGGCGACGAGGTCGGCGCCCTCCGGCGGGGCCACCTCGTCGAGGCTCTCGTCGGGGAGCCGGTCGAGGAGGGGCTCCACCAGGGCGCGGGCCTCGGCGGTGCGGGCGGCGATCAGCAGGTGCTCCGCCAGGGCGAGGTCGGCCTCGGCCGCCGCCGTCGGGTCGGCGTCGGCGACGACGAGGTCGCGCACCGCCCGGTGCAGCGGCACCGCCCAGCCGGTCTCGTCGGGGCCCGGGAGCGCTTCGAGGACCGCGGCGAGGAGCGCGCGGGCCCGGTCGGCGTCGAGGCGCCAGCGCGAGAGCCAGGCCACGAGGCGGCTGGCGTCGGGTTCCTCGGCGACGAGGCGCGCGAGCGCCTCGCGGGCGCCGGGGTCGGGCCAGCTCGCCTCGTCGGCGGCCGAGACCAGGCCCAGGGTGAGGCGGTCGAGAGGATCGCCGCCGTCCACCACGTCGAGGAGGAGGCCGCGCGCCGTCTCCGGCGCCTCGGCGGCGACCCGTTCCGCCGCCGCCCGGAGCCGGTCCTCGCGGCCGAGGGCGGGGAGGTCGGCGACCTGCTTCCAGGCGCCCCCGCGGCCCAGCGGGATCGACCACTCGGCGCCCCCGAGGCGGACCACGGTGCGGCCGAAGCGCTCCTCGACCTCGATGGGGCGGGCCTCCAGGGGGCGGTCCAGCACGTCGCCGGTCTCGGACAGGGCGACGAGCCAGGCGCGATCCGAGGTGAGGAACAGCCGCCAGTCCTCGTCGGGTTCGCGGAGGAAGGGGGAGCGCAGGGGGGCCGCCGCCCGGGTGGGCAGCCAGGCGAGGAGGCGCTCGCCGGCGCCGAGGCTGGCGTCGAGCCAGGTCGCGTCGATCGGGCGGACGCCCTCGACCCACGGGCCGGCGGGGACCGGCGGGTCGAGGCGCGCGGCGAGGCCCCGCTCCCGGAGGCGGGCCACGCCGACGAGCCGGCGAACCTCGGCGCCCCTGCCCACCGGCACCCCCAGGACGTGCAGCCCGACGGTCAGGCGGTCGCCGAGGACGCGGCTCTCGTAGCCGGTGGGGTAGGCGTCGAGCACGTCCACCACCGTGACCCCGGCGGCGGACCGCGCCGCGAGCAGCAGGGACCGGGGGGTGAGCAGCAGCCACACGGGCGTCGCGCCCTCCTCGGTGGCGCCGAGATCCCCCTTGAGGGGCACGGCGGCCTCGACCTCCCCGTGTCCGTGTTCCGCCAGCCAGGCCACCAGGGTCTCGTCGGGTGTTCGCGCCATGCCCGCCTCCGCGAGCCCAGCCTATCGCCCCGGGGCCCCCGGCGGGGCGGATTCCGCCGGGCTCTCGCGGGGAAGGGCGGCCACCCGGCGGGCCAGCTCGGCTTCGCCGCCGAGGCGCAGCAGCTTGGCGACCCGCGCCAGGAAGTTCGGGTCCTCGGGCATGCCGGCGGCGAGGCGGCGGGCGGTGTTGAGGTCGCCGCGCCGCGCCCGGGCCGCCGCGACGACGACGAGGCCCGGGCCGCGCACGCCGCCGGGCTGCGCCAGCGCCACCTGCTCGGCCTCGTCCCAGCGGCCGGTGCCGGCCAGGGCCACGGCGAGGTGGTCGAGGATGAGGCCCCGGCGCGGGCAGCCCCGCTCCCGGAGCGCCCAGCGGCCCACCTCGACGGCCCGCTCGGCCTGCTTCGCCTCCAGCAGGGCGCTGACGATCATGTCGCACACGTCCCGGTAGGGCGGGTCGCCGGCCAGGGCCTCGACCATCAGGTCGACGGATCGCGCCAGGTCCTCGGCCGCGTGGGGGTTGTCGGGGTCCACCCCGTCCCGGTGCAGGTACCAGGCCAGCCCGCCCGCGGTGAAGGGCGTCGGGGCGACGGCGTGGGCGCGCTCCCAGACGGTGCGGCTGTCCTGCCAGTCCGGCAGGCGGAGCTGGAGCACGGTGACGCTGGCGAGGACGAAGGCGGCCAGCGCCCGGAGGGGCAGGCGGTCGAGGGCGCCGGCCAGGGCGATGCCGAGCCCCGCCATCGGCAGGTAGAGGTAGCGCTCGCCGAGCAGCCCCTTGTCGACCGTGGCCGCCAGCGAGGGCAGGAAGCTGAGCAGCGCCCAGACCAGCCCGACGACGACCAGGGCCCGGTGGCGGCCCCGGGCGAGGCCCCAGGTGACGAGGCCGAGGAACACGACGAGCCCGAACAGCGTCTCGTGGAGGGGCGGCAGGTAGTGGACGTGGCGGGCCGGCGTCAGCGGCCACGGCCACACGACGAGCCTTCCGTAGACCCCGGCGATGTCGAGGGCGTGGCGGGCGACCACCGCGAGGTTGCCCGGGGCGGGGGCGATGGCCTCGTCGACGCCCGCGTGGTGGCGCAGGCCCAGGTAGACGGCCAGGGCGAGGCCGAGGGCGGCGTAGCGGGGCCAGGCCCCGGGCCGCCGCCAGCGCGCCAGGTCGAGGGCGAGGAGCATGAAGGGGGCGAGCAGGGCGCTCTCCTTGCAGAGGAGCGCCGCGAGGAGCGCGGCCCCGCCGCCGAGGAGGCGGCCCCACCCCGCCGTCCGGTCGACGAGGAGCACCAGCGCGAGCAGCGCCAGCGCGGCGGCCATCGCGTCGTTGCGCGCCGCCACCAGGGCCAGGACCTCGGACTGCACGGGGTGGAGCGCGAACAGCGCGGCGCCGGCCAGCGCCGGCCCCGGCTCGACGAGGCGCCGGAGCAGGGCCCAGAGGAGGGCGACGGCGGCGAGGTGCCACAGGATGTCGTGGACGTGGGCCTCGGCGGAATCCAGGCCGAACAGCGCCCGGTCCAGCGCCAGGGACAGGAGCATGAGCGGGCGGTAGTAGCCGCTCTTGAGCCAGGGCAGCCGGGTGGTGCTCCAGAGGTCGCGGGTGAAGAAGGCGCCGAGGTTGTCGAGCGATCCGGTGAGCTGGTTGTCGACCACCAGCGCCTCGTCGTCCCAGGAGAAGTCCACCCCGGCGAGGCGCGCGTAGGCGAGGGCCGTCACCAGCAGCAGGGCGGCGAGGGGCAGCCAGCCGGGAAGGCGGGCGGCGGGGTCACGGGAGCCGGCGGCCATGCGCCCCGATACCCCTTCCGGATCGCTCCGGCCACGACCGGCGCGCCGGGGCGCGACCTCACGCCGCACCCGGGCTGGTTAGCGGTTCGTCACCCCAGGAGGTTCGCCGTGCCCGACGCCTACATCTTCGACGCCCTCCGCACGCCGCGCGGCAGGGGAAAGGACACCGGGGCCCTCTACACCGTCCGCCCCGTGGACCTCGCCCGCCGCGTGCTCGAGGCGATTCGCGACCGCAACGCGCTCGACACGCGCCACGTCGACGACGTGGCCCTGGGCGTGGTCACCCAGTCCGGTGAGCAGGGCGCCTGCATCGCCCGCTTCGCGGCGCTGGAGGCCGGCTACGACTTCGACGCCGCGGGCAAGACGATCAACCGCTTCTGCGGTTCGGGCCTCGAGGCGATCAACTCGGCGGCCTGCGCGGTGGGAAGCGGCTTCTTCGACCTCATCATCGCCGGCGGGGTCGAGCACATGGGCCGCGCCCGCATGGGCTCCGACGGCGGCGCGATCTGGGACGCCCGCACCCAGTGGAACGTCGGCTTCGTGCCCCAGGGGATCAGCGCCGACCTCCTCGCCACCCTGCACGACGTGTCTCGGGAGGAGGTCGACGCCTTCGCCCTGGAGAGCCAGCGCCGGGCGGCGGCGGCGATGGCGCGGGGCGCCTTCGACCGCAGCCTGGTGCCGGTGCTCGACGAGGCCGGCCAGGTGCTCCTCGACCGCGACGAGCTGCCCCGGCCCGACACGACGATGGAGGGCCTCGCGAAGCTGCGGCCGGCCTTCGAGACGATGGGCCGCAAGTTCGGCCTCGACGCGCTGGTCCGCCGGCGCTACCCGACGGTGGAGCGCATCCGGCACGTCCACACCGCGGGGAACTCCAGCGGGATCGTGGACGGCGCCGCCGCCACCATCGTCGCCAGCCGCGAGAAGGGCGAGGCCCTCGGGCTGAAGCCCCGGGCCCGCATCGTGTCGATGGCGGTCTCCGGCGAGGAGCCCATCGTCATGCTCACCGGGCCGATGCCGGCCTCCCGCAAGGCGCTGGCCCGCGCGGGAATGGAGGTGGGCGACATCGACCTGTTCGAGGTCAACGAGGCCTTCGCGGTGGTCCCCATCCTCTACGCGCGGGATCTCGGCGTTCCCATGGACCGCATCAACGTCAACGGCGGCGCCATCGCGCTGGGGCACCCCCTCGGGGCCACGGGCGCCGTGCTCCTCGGCACCCTCCTCGATGCCCTCGAGGAGCGCGACCTGACCACCGGGCTCGTGACCCTCTGCATCGGCGGGGGCATGGGCATCGCCACCATCATCGAGCGGGTGTGACCATGAGCGCGTCGAACCGCAACCCCCTGGGCACGATCGAGCTGGGCGACGACGGCGTCGCCGTCTTCACCATGCGCATGGAAGGCGCGCCGGTGAACCGCATCAACGCCGACTTCCTCGCCGGGCTCACCGCCGCCCTCGACTGGCTGGAGGGCCGGGAGGGCCTGCGGGGCCTCATCCTGGCGAGCGGGCACCGGGACTGGTGCGCCGGCGCCGACCTCGACATGGTGATGGGCGAGGACGACCCGGCGGCCATGCTCGAGGCCGTGCGCGTGCTCGGCGAAGGCCTCCGGCGCCTCGAGACGCTCGGGGTGCCGGTGGTGGCGGCGATCACCGGGGCGGCCCTCGGCGGCGGCTGCGAGCTGGCCCTGGGCTGCCACCGGCGGGTGGCCCTCGACGCTCCCCACGTCCGCATCGGCCTTCCCGAGGTCAGCCTCGGCCTGATCCCCGGCGGCGGCGGCACCCAGCGCCTCCCGCGCCTCATCGGCCTCCAGCCCGCCCTCGAGATCATCCTCCAGGGCAAGGTGCTGCGGGCGCGCAAGGCCCTGTCCGTCGGCCTCGTCGACGAGCTCGCCCCGAACCCGGATGCCGTGATGGCGGCGGCGCGCGCCTGGATCGCCGGCGGCCCCGATCCCCGGCAGCCCTGGGACCGCCCGGGCTGGCGCTGGCCGGAGCCCGATCCCGAAAGCGAGATGGGCCGCAACGTCATCATGGCCAGCGCGGCGATGCTCTACAGGAAGACCGCCGGCTCCCTGCCGGCGCCGGAGGAGGCGCTGGCGGTGGTGCAGGAGGGGGCTCGGTTGCGCTTCGAGGGGGCGCTGCGCCTCGAGCAGCGCGCCTTCGCCCGCCTCGCCGTGAGCCCGGGCGCCAAGGACATGATCCGCACGCTCTGGTTCCACCGCAGCGCCGCCGAGAAGCTCGAGGACGTGCCGCGCCTCGGCCCCGACGAGGACCCGGGCTTCCGCCGGGTGGCGATCCTCGGCGCCGGCATGATGGGCGCCGGCCTCGCCTTCGTGTGCGCCCGCGGTGGCTACGAGGTCGTGGTCAAGGACATCGATGCCGCCGCCCTCGAGCGCGCCCGCGCGCACTTCGAGGCCCAGCTCGGCCGCCGGGCCCGCGACCTCGCCGAGGCCGGCCGGGCCGAGCTGCTCGGGCGGGTGCGCTACACGCTGGACGCCTCGGATCTCGCTGGCGCCGACCTCGTGATCGAGGCGGTGGTCGAGAAGAAGGCGGTCAAGCACGCCGTCACCCGCGAGGTGGAGCCCCTGCTGGCCGAGGACGCGGTGTGGGCCTCGAACACCTCGGCGCTCCCGATCACCGAGCTGGCCGAGGCCAGCGCGCACCCGGATCGCTTCGTCGGGCTGCACTTCTTCAGCCCCGTCGAGGTCATGCCCCTGCTGGAGGTGGTCCGGGGCGAGCGCACCGCCGACCGCACGGTGGCGCGGGTCCTCGCCTTCGGCCGCCGCATCCGCAAGACGCCCATCGTGGTGAACGACGGCTACGGCTTCTTCACCAGCCGGGTCTTCGCGAGCTACCTCGTCGAGGGCGCGCAGCTCGTCGTCGAGGGACACCACCCGGCGCTGGTGGAGTGGGCGGCGCGGTCGGCCGGCATGGCGGTGCCGCCGCTCCAGGTCTTCGACGAGGTGACGCTGCGCCTCGGGCTGCACGTCCTCGACGAGGCCCGCGACTACACCGGCCGGGTGCTGCCCGGGGCGACGGAGCTCGTGCGGCGCCTCGTCGAGGAGCACGGTCGCCCGGGCCGCGCCGCCGGCGCCGGCTTCTACGACTACGAGGGCCCGGGGGGGCGTCGCAAGGCGATCTGGCCCGGCCTGGCCGAGGTCGCCGCCGCCGTGCGGTCGGGCGAGCCGGCGCCCCCCGCTCCGGTGGAGGCGGTGGCGCGGCGCCTGCTCCTCGCCCAGGCCGTCGAGGCGGCGCGGGCGGTGGACGAGGGCGTGATCGTGCGCCCCCGCGACGCCGACGTGGGCGCGGTCTTCGGTCTCGGCTTCGCCCCGGGCACCGGTGGCCCCCTCGCCTGGCTCGACCGCCAGGGCATCGCCGAGGTCGTCGCCGAGCTCGAGGGCATGGCTCGCGACCTCGGCTCCCGCTTCGAGCCGCCGGCGGTGCTCCGCCGCATGGCCGCGGCGGGGGAGCGCTTCTACCCGCGCTGATCCCGGCGCCGGCCCAGCGCCAGCAGGAACAGGGGCAGGCCCGGCAGGGCGGCGGCCCCTCCCGCGCAGCCGCACCGCCCGTCGGCGGCCCCGGCACCGACCTCTCCGCCGGTGTCCGGGGCCGGGCCGGTGTCGCAGGCGGCCTCCCCGGCGGCCTCCCAGCCGACGCAGGCGGCGAGGCGCACCTGCATCGGGCTGCCCTCGGTGGTGGTGACGATGCCGCCGTCCGCCGCGAAACCCACCGCCTCCCCGCCGCTGTCGTCGGCGGCGAAGGCGAAGTCGGCCGGGCGGCTCCAGTGGGCGTCCGGCTCGCAGGGGTCGGTGCTCCAGACCAGCACGCTGCCGTAGGTTCGCAGGACGACCCGCTCGCCGTCGGCGTCCCAGTCGCCCCCGGTGATCGACCGGTCGGCGGCGCCGGAGTCCAGGGGGTCGAGGGTGGCGACGACCTCGAGTTCCACGGGCTCCTCGCCGCCCGGCTCCTCCGGGACCCGCGCGACGACGGCCGGCCCGTCGGCGGACTTGCTCACGAGGTAGACCCGCCCGGTGAGGGGGTGAACGAGGAGGGCCTCGCAGTCGCGGGGGCCGCCCGGCCAGGTCAGGTCCCAGCGCTCGAGGACCCAGGCGGGATCGTCGCGGGAGGGCTCGGCGAGGACGTAGACGCTCACCGAGGTGCGGGCGGCGAAGTTGTCGCCCACGTCGCCGACGTAGAGGCAGTCCTCGGCGCCGGTGGCTTCGGCGAGGCGCGCCGGGCAGGGACCGGCGCCCATCGCCTCCCAGTCCAGGGGCAGCACGTCGGGGACGGCGTGGCTGCCCTCGTAGGCGCCGTCGAGCTCGAAGGCGAACAGCTCGGCCTCGCCGCCGGAGTCGTCGTGGGTGTACCAGACCCCGTCGCGGCGCCGCGACAGCGCCAGGCCGCTGGACTCGACCACCGGCACCGCGTCCGCCTGGAGGACGAGCTCCGGCGCCTCGTAGTCGAGGCAGGTGGCGGCGCGGGCGGCGGCGAGCAGGGCGAGGGCGATCATCGGCCCTCGTCTATCCGGTCGGCGCGGGGGGTCAGAAGCGCATCGACGCCCCGGCCCGCACCTGGTCGACGGCGGCGAGGGCGCCGAGCGCCCCGTCCTCGGGCCCGCCGGCGGCGGTCGCGCCGAGGCGCAGGGTGAGGGCGTCGGCCTGGAGCCACTCGAGGTCCGCCGAGGCGAGCCAGCCCTGCTCGGCCGGCCAGCCCGCCGCCCCGGCGCCGCGCAGGCGCAGGGTGGGGGTCAGCGACCAGCGCGCCGAGGCGATCGCGTAGTCGTGGAGGTCGGCGGCCTGCCGCTCGGTGGGAAAGCCGTGCAGCCACTGCACCCCGAGGTCGACCGGGCCGAAGGGGCGCCCGAGGCCGAGGTTCCAGCGCACGTAGGGCCGTCCGTCCTGGGTGACGGTGCGGGGCAGCGGGTCGGGCACCGCGTCGAGGGTGCCGAGGCGGACCAGCGCCTCGAGCTGGCGCTCGCTGGTGGTGGCGGCGGTGGCCTCCGGGAGCACCAGGGCGACCTCGCCCCAGCCGGTCACGTCCGCGCCGAGCCCGCCGCGCGCTTCCAGGGCGCCGACGTCCACCCGGGGCCAGGCGATGGGGATGCCGACGTCGACCCGCGAGTTGTCCGCCGAGAAGCCCGTGATCACGAGTTCGCCGTCGACCTGGGGAATGCTGTCGTAGCCGTGCACCCAGGAGGCGGCGAGGTCGCCCCAGGCGGGAACCCACCGCAGCCGGACGGCCAGCGTCGCCGGGAGGGCGTCGGGCAGGGTGATGCGGGTGTCCAGCTCGCCGACCTCGATGTCGGCGTCGCCGGCGGCCCCGGCGTCGAAGACCTCGCCGGCGCTGGCGGTGAAGCCCACGTCCTCGGCGGGCATGGCCGCGGGCACGAAGAAGGGGGCGACCACGCCCTGCAGCGACCAGGGCCCGGCGTGGAGGAGGAGGCTGGCGAGGGGCACGGCGAGACGCCCGTCGAAGCGGGTCGGGTCCTCCAGGTCGTAGGGGTTGACGTTGTCGGCGATGCTCAGCCCGTCGGCCACCCCCCACGCCACCCGCGCCGCGCCGAGACGCAGGTCGAGGCGCTCGCCCCGGCGGGCGAGCCAGGCGTCGCGCACCCGCAGGGACCACGGCTGGACGAGGGCCGGGTCGCCGGCATCCGCGAGGGAGCCGATGGCGGTGGGGCCGTGCAGGCGCAGGTCCACGGCGGCCCGGGCGGTGACGGGACCCTCCCGGGCCTCCAGCCAGGGGGCGATGACGGCGGCGTCGTGGAAGTCGAGCAGCCGGCAGCCGTCCCCGCAGTCGCCGACCCGGGCGAGGGTGGCGATGCGGCCGCCGGGACGCGATCCGGCGGCCGCGGCGCGCGGCGTTCCCGCCGCCAGGGCGACGGCGGGCAGGAGCAGGCGGCGCACCGGCTACAGGGCCGTACCCGTGAAGTCGAGCACGATGGTGCAGGGGTCGCTGCTGACGACGGGGCAGGTGTCGCCGGTCCAGTTGCCGGTGGACATGGTGGCGGTGCCGCTGACGTCGGTGTCGCTGTTGATGACCACCGCGACGTCGATGTCCATGTCGACGGTGCAGCCGGGGTAGTTGTCGGCGTCCCACTCGACGCCGGTCTGCTCGGCCCCGTTGACGATCATCGTGCCGACGCTGTCGCCGGCCTCGACGGTGACGCTCATCGTGCTGAAGGGGTCCTGGAGCTGCACGTCGTAGGTGGCGGGCAGGTCGGACCAGGCGGGCAGGTCGACGGGGTAGGCCCAGTCGTTGGTGGTGCCGTCGCCCTCGGGGAGGAAGAGGACGGCCATCGCGCCGTCGAGGCAGGCGTCGTCCACCGCGTAGCTGGTGAACTGGAAGGAACCGCCGGGAAAGGCGGTCGGGTCGTAGGCGCCGTTGGCGGTGTCGGTGCCCTTGTCGTCGCAGGCGGCGAGGCCGAGGGCGAGGAAGGCGAGGGTCGCGGTGCGCATGGGGTCTCCTCCGGTGCGGTGCGTGATCTTCGGCGGGCGGCCGCGGCGGCTGGCCGCGGCAGCGAAGTCTACCACGGCGTTTTCGCGATCAGGGGGACTCCAGCGAGGACACGGTGAAGAGCTCGTCGCTGAGGCCGGTGTTCACCGCGACCTCGCGCACCGTGGCCTCCGTGCGGCGCCCCCGGCGCAGGTCCTCGACGGCGAGCTCGTGGGCCAGCAGGACGCCGCCCTCGGGGCGCACCGCGTCCATGGCGATGCGCCGCACCGCCTCGCCCTTCCCGTCGAGGACGGTGACCTCGCGCACGGCCGCGTCGGCGCCGACGACGAGGCGGAGGGGGTCGTCGTCGCCGGTGGGGGTGAGGGCCAGCTCGGTGCGGGCGTCGGGTCCGGCGCCGGTGGTGCCGACGATCACGGCATCGTAGCGGTCGGCGTAGCGCAGGCGGCTCAGGTCGCCGATCGCGAAGTCGGTGCCCATGAAGGCGTCGGCCTGGTGCCGGCCGGTCACCCGGCGGGCCGGCGGGTACTCGGGCAGGTACAGGTGCACCGTGTCCCCGTGGGTGACGAGCAGCCCGACCCCCGCCAGCCGGGGCGGGGCGGTGAGGCGGACCAGCCGGCGGTCGTCGCCCTTCTGCCAGATCTCGAGGGTTCGCCGGGCCTCGTTGCCGCGCGGGTCGATGGCGCGCACGTCGAGGACGAGGTGGATGTCGTCGACGTGGGCCGCCGCGTCGATGCGGGCGAGCCAGGCCCGGCCGGCCTCGTCGGCGCGGGCGGGGCGGGCGAGGGAGGCGACGAGCAGGCAGGGCAGCGCGGACACGGGAACTCCTCGGGCTTCACCGGGAGGCGGCCGGTGCCGATCCCCGGGGCGGAGCGCAGCGATGACCTACGGTGACCGAAGGCCAGCCCCGCGCGTGGGAGGCTATCGAAAAAGAGGGTCGGGGACATCGCCCCGGCTCGCCGACCGACCCCCGGAGCCGCCCATGCCGTCCCCGCCCACAGCCCCGCTCGCCGACGATGACGATGAAGGCCACCATGCCGGCGATGAGGGCGTACTCGATG
>WGAH01000629.1 GCA_015489145.1 Deltaproteobacteria bacterium | reverse complement strand
GCACGACGGCGGTCCAGGTGGCCTCGGCGGCGACGAGCCCGAGGAGGTCGGCGTCCCGGGCCAGCGCCCAGGCCCGCCGCGCCACCTCGGCGTCGGCCACCGCCCGGCGTCCCACCAGCGACACGGCCGCCACCGGCCCCCGGCGTTCGCGCCCGGGCGCCGCGGGCACCCCGCCGGGGAGGTTGCGCGGATCGACCAGGGCCGAAAGCGCCCTCCCCGCCCACCAGGCGGCTCGCAGGGGAAGGCCCGCCAGCGCCGCCGGTTCCGCCGCCGCCACCAGCTCCAGCCCGGCGTCCACGACGACGGCGACGGGCTCCTCCGGCACCGGGCCCGGCGGCAGGGCGGTGCCGCTCCCCGGCGGGCGGGCGGTGGCGGCGGCGTGCAGGCGCACCCCGAGGCGCCGGGCGTGCTCCAGGGCGTCGGCCAGCAGCACCTTCGCCCCGGCCCGCGACATCGCCAGGGCGGCGTCGAGGGGGAGCTCGTCGTGCCGCCTCGCGCCGGGCACCACGCGGGGGTCGGCGGTGAAGACGCCGTCCACGTCGGAGCAGATCTCGCAGTGCTCCGCTCCCAGCGCGGCGGCGAGCACCACGGCGGTGGTGTCGGTGCCTCCACGCCCCAGCGTCGTGACCTCGCGGCGGCGGCTCACGCCCTGGAAGCCGGCGACGATGGCGACCTTGCCCGCGTCGAGGGCCTCGCGCACGCGGTCGGGGCGCACCTCGACCACCCGCGCGGCGACGTGGTTTTCGTCGGTGATGATGCCGGACTGGCTGCCGGTGAAGGACGCCGCCGGCACGCCGAGGTCCTGGATCGCCATCGCCAGCAGGGTCATGCTGACCCGCTCGCCGACGCTCACGAGCAGGTCGAGCTCCCGCCGCCCCGGGTTCGGGCTCACCGAGCGGGCCAGGGCCAGCAGCTCGTTGGTGGTGTTGCCCATCGCCGAGACGACCACGACCACGCGGTAGCCGGCGGCCACCGTCGCGGCGACGCGCCGGGCCACCGCCCGGATGCGGTCCACGTCCGCCACCGACGATCCGCCGTACTTCTGCACGACGATGGGGCCCCGCGCCCCGGCCTCCCGCGCGTCGCCGGCCATCACCGGATCTCGACGTCGTCGACGTAGATCGTGTTGGGCCCGCGCTGCGTCTCGTGAAAGGCGCTCACGTCGCGCACGATGAGCCGCCGGATCGTGCGCGGGTCGAAGCGCCGCCGCGCCGCCGGCGCCTCGGCGGGCACGAAGGTGTTGAAGGGGAGGTCCACCGCGAGCCAGTCGCGGGTGTCGGCCACCACCACCGGCGCCGTCCACCGCCGGCCCTCCTCGTCCTCGGCGAGGATGCGGATGTGGGCCGGGAACACGCCGGCGCGGATCAGCATCTTCAGCCGCACCGGGCCGCGCGGCAGGTCGCCGAAGGCCAGCACGATGAAGTCGGTCTCGCCCTCGCGCACGTCGGTGCGCCAGGCCAGCGCCCTGCCGCCCGCCCCGTCGAGATCGACGGTGGTGAGCTCCTCGGCCTCGCGCCGCACCCAGCCGCGCACCCAGCCCCCGGTGCCCTCGCTGAAGTCCTGCTGGTAGGGCAGCGCCGCCACCCGCCGCGCCTCCATGCGAATGCGGGCCAGCAGCATCGCCGCGTCGGGGTGCGGGCGGCTCGACCGCACCGAGCGCCGCAGCAGCTCCAGGGAGCGGTCGACGTCGCCGGCCTCGAAGGCCGCGCGCCCCATCCAGAACAGCAGCTCCCCCGCGAGGGGGTCGTCGTCGGAGAGGTCCTGGAGGAGCGCGTCGTAGGCGTTCATCGCCGTGCCCGGGTCGCGCTCGAGGGACTCCATGAGCCGGGCGTCGAGGATGCCGTTCCACACCTCGGGCCCCGCCTCGGTGGCGCCGGCCCGCAGCGCGAGGAGCAGCAGCCACACGGCTCAGCCCTCCTCGGCGATGAACTGGTAGCCGACGCCGTGGTGGGTCTCGATGAACCGCGGCTGCTGGGCGTCGTCGCCGAGCTTCTTTCGCACCGTGAGCACGTGGGTGTCGACGGTGCGGGTGGCGATGCCGGCCTTGTAGCCCCACACCCGCTTGAGCAGCTCCTCGCGGGTGAGGATGCGGTTGCGATTCTCGATGAAGAACAGCAGCAGGTCGCGCTCGCGGTTGCTCAGGCGCTCGGTCCGGTCGGGGCGCTCGATCACGTAGCGGTCGAGGTCCACCGTGATGTCGCCGAAGCGGAACACCGTGCGGGCCCCTCCCGCGCGGCGCAGGCAGGCCTCGATGCGCGCCTTCAGCTCGAGGAGGCTGAAGGGCTTGGTCACGTAGTCGTCGGCGCCGAGCTCGAAGCCGACGAGCTTGTCCTGCTCGCTGGAACGCGCGGTGAGAAAGATGATCGGCCGGTCGAAACCACTGTCGCGGAGCGTGCGGGCGATCTCGTAGCCGTCCATCGCGTCGGGTCCCGCCGGGCCCTCGTGCAGCATCACGTCGAGGACGGCCACGTCGGGGGGATGGCGCTGGGCGAGGTCGATGGCGTCGGTGCCGGTGCGCGCCCCGTGGACCTCGTAGCCCGCGCGGCCGAAGAACTTGAGGAGGGTGTCGAGGACCTCCGACTCGTCTTCCACGAAGAGGATGCGTGCCATGTCAGGCTCCCTGGGTGTCGATGCGCCCGTCCCGCCCCAACGGGCGCCCCTTGACCGCGTCCGGCGGGGGTTCGAGCGGGAAACGCAAGGTGAAGGTGCTGCCGCGGCCCAGGCGCGAGCGCACGTGAATCGTGCCCCCGTGGGCCTGCATGATGTAGCGCGTGATCGTCAGGCCGATGCCCGTGCCCTTGCGCCGCCGGGCGTCGCCGCCCCGCGAGCGGTAGAAGGGCTCGAAGATGTGCTGGAGATCGTGCGGAGCGATGCCGATGCCCGCGTCGGTCACCGAGATGTCGACGCGATCGTCGACGGCCTTCCCGTGAATCCGGATCGCCGCGCCGGCCTCGGAGTACTTGGCCGCGTTGCTCACGAGGTTGATCACGCACTGGGCCACGGCGTCGGCGTCGTGGTGCACCACCGGCAGGTCGGCGGGCAGGTCGATGTCGAGCACCTTGTCCCGCACCTCCTGGGAGGACCGGATGCTGTCCACCGCCCGCCGCACCGTCTCGGCGAGGTCGCCGGGGCGCAGGGTGTAGCTCTTGGCGCCGCGCTCGATGGCCCCGAAGTCGAGCACGTTGTCGACGAGGCGGCTCAGGCGCTCGCTCTCGCGGATGATCGCCCGGTAGTGGTGCTCGAGTTCCTCGGGGGTTTCGGCGAGGCCGAACAGCAGCGACTCGCCCTTGAGGCGGATCTGGGTGATCGGCGAGCGCAGCTCGTGGGAGACGTTGGAGGCGAAGTCGGCCTTCATGCGGGCGACCTCGAGCTCGCGGGTGAGGAGCACCGCCGAGAACGCGATGCCGACGCCGATCATGACGAGGGACAGCACGATGATCGCGATGCGCTGGTCGCGCTTGCGGCGCTGCTGCGCCAGCAGGGCGGCCGGGTCGCGCGGCTCGACGACCAGGGACCACCCCGACAACCAGGGGGATAGGCTCTTCTCGACGAGCGCGTCGCCGGCGGAGCGGTCGTCGGGGCCCACGAGGTAGGCGTGAATCGGGGCGTCGGGCAGCACGCCCCCGGAGGCCGCCGCCTTGAGCCCGTCCACCACCGCCGCCCGGTCGAGCCCGAAGGCGTAGAGGTCGTCGCCCCACCAGGTCGTCGCCCAGATCGCCCGGTCGCCGGTGCGCCAGCGAAAGGTGCCCGGGTCGACCCGCAGCCCGGGGGTGATGCCCACCACGGCGCGAAACTCCGGGAGCAGGCGCTCGGCCTGGTAGAGCATGGCCGCGCGCTCGGCGAGGCGCCCGCGCATGGTGGCCGCCCACTCCCGCTCGCCGTAGGGCTCGAGGAGGGACAGGGCCTTCCGGGCCACCGCCGCCTCGCCGCCGGCCCCGAGGGTCCACCGGGCGCCCACCAGCTCCTCGATGAGGGCCTTCATGCTCGCGGCCCCCGCCTCGGGGTCGCGCTCGAGCTGCCGCATGGCGGCGGTGAGGCGAGCCAGGTCGCCCAGCCGGAAGCCCCAGGGGTCCCGCACCTCGGCCTGGTCGCGGCTGATCTGGTCGAGGATCACGGTGGCCTCGCGCTCCCGCCCCGCCGCGAGCAGCATGCGGGCGCGGTCGAAGCGGGCCCGGGCCTGGAGCGCCCGGGTGGAGGCGGAGCGCGCCGCGATGCCGTACAGCCGCGCCACCGCCGCCGGGTCGTGGCCCTCGCGCTCGGCCGCCATCGCCCGGGCGAGGTTCGGCTCGAAGAGGTCCTCCACCGTGTCCGGTCGGCTCTCGGGCACCGCGAAGGGGCCGAGCAGGCTGCCGTCGGGCGCGAAGCGCAGGGCGACGAGGAGCTGGGGGTGCAGCTCGCCGCGGTTGTCCAGGGGGCTTCGCCCGGCCTCCAGCCGGTTGCGGACCCGGTTCTCGAAGCCGGTGAACTGGCTGTCGGTGGAGGCCCAGAAGGCGTTGGCGAGGGCCTGGGCGTCGCGCTGCACGCTGGCGAGGAGCTCGGCCTGCTCGGCGCGGATCCCCGACAGGCCGAAGTAGGCGAGCAGGAGGGCCGGAAGCACGATGGTCGCCGCGAGCAGCGCGACGAGGCGCAGCACCCCGGCGATGTGGATCGCGTCCTCCAGCGCGCGCACCTCGCCCCGTCCCCGCACGAGCAGACGCCGGAGGAGCCGCAGCAGCCAGGATCGCTGGGGTCGGCCCATCGGGCGCCATCCTATCCCGGCCGCCCCGCCCGCCGCCGGCAGGCCCCCGGGTTAGGCCGGGGCCATGCGCGCGATCCGGATCAGCGAACACGGCGGCCCCGAAGTGCTCCGCACCGTCGAGCTTCCCGACCCCGAGCCCCGCCCGGGGACGGTGCCGGTGCGGGTCACCCACGTCGGCCTCAACCACCTCGACCTGTGGGTGCGCCGCGGCGTGCCGGGCCACCGCTTCCCCCTGCCCCTCGTGCCGGGCAGCGACGTGGTCGGCGTCCGCGAGGACACCGGCGAGGTCGTCGCCCTGCACCCGGCCGTCGGCTGCATGGCCTGCGAGGCCTGCCTGTCGGGCCGCCACGACCTCTGCCGCCGCTACCGCATTCGCGGCGAGGGCATGGACGGCGGCATGCGCCAGCGCCTCCGCGTGAGCGAGGCCGAGATCCTGCCCCTCGGCGATGCCCTGCCCCCCGAGCAGGCCGCCGGGGTGCCCCTGTCGCTGCTCACCGCCTGGCACATGCTCGTCGGCCGGGCCCGGGTGCGCCCCGGCGACAAGGTCCTCGTGCAGGCCGGGGCCAGCGGCGTCGGCGTCTTCGCCATCCAGGTCGCCCGCCTGCACGGCGCCCGGGTGGCCGCCACCGCCTCCACCGAGGCCAAGCGCGCGCTCTGCCGCGATCTCGGCGCCGAGGTCGCCTGGCCCTACGAGGAAGCCGCCCGCGAGGCGAAGGCCTGGACGGGCCGCACCGGGGTGGACCTCGTCGTCGACCACGTCGGCGCCGACACCTGGGAGACCAGCCTCGCCGCCCTGCGCTGGGGGGGCACCTACGTCACCTGCGGCGCCACCACCGGCCACCTCGCCACCCTCAACCTCCGGGCGCTGTTCTTCAAGCAGCTCAGCATCCTCGGCAGCACGATGGGCTCGATGGGCGAAATGGAGCGCGCCTGGCGCCACGTGCTGGCCGGCGCCATCCGGCCCGTCGTCGACCGGGTGCTGCCGATGTCGCGCCTCGCCGAGGCCCACGCGCTCCTGGAATCGCGGCAGGTGGCCGGAAAGCTCGTCGTGGCGCAGGATCTCTGAGCCCCGGCGCGAGCTGGCACGGCTCTTGCTTCGGCCGGTGGCGAACCCGGAGGAACCATGCGCTTCGCCACCCTGCTCCCCGTCGCCGCCCTCGTCCCCGCCTGCCAGGACGCGAGCCCCACTTCCGACGCCGATCTCCTCGAAGCCGTCACCGTCGTCGCCAGCGGCGAGTCGGTGGACACCGCGGCGGAATCCTCCCAGACCTTCAGCGGAGCGGCCACCGTCTCCGCCAGCGGCCGCGACATCTCGATCAGCCTGGACACCGACGCCGGCCCGGTGAGCGTCGCGATCCACTCCCCCGGCGAGGCGGACCTCTCCGCGCTGGACGGCCAGGCCCTCACCGTGACCGTGCCGGGCGAGGACGCCACCTGGGGCCTGGACTCGGGGCTCGCCGTGATCGAGGACGCCACCGGCCCCGCCTGGGTCGCGGAGGTGGCGGGGGGCGATCCCGCCGACGCCGACGCGCTGTTCGGAGAGGGCTTCGTCACCTGGGGCGAGGATCTCGGCAAGGGCACGATCGACAACGCCGACGCCGAGCAGGACAAGGTGATCTTCACCAGCGTCCTCGTCCAGGCCGACGACGGCCCGGTGGAGCTGTTCGCCGGTGATTCCGCCTGGATCACCGTGGACGGCCAGCCCTGGCGCTTCACCCTCGTCGCGGCCTACCGCTTCCGCGACACCGGGGGTCGGGTGGCCGCGGCCTGCATGGACGCCCCCGACGTGCTGAGCTTCGAGATGGTGCGCGGCGAGGCCACGGGCGAGGACCGGGTGATCGACCGCGCCCCCGGCGCCCTCGCCGCGCGGTCGGACGGCTGCTGATCCGGCCGGCGAGGCGCGCGTCGGCTACGCTCCGGGCGGAGGCCCCGATGACCGCCTGGACCCTGCTCGCCCTGGCCCTCGCCTGCACGCGCGCCCGGCCCCCCGGCGAGGACTCCGGCGGAAGCGCCGCCGGCGACGAGGCGGTGCTCTGCCCCACCACCTTCACCGCCCGGCCCGCCACCGCCGGCCTCGACGGCGTGTACCTCGCCGGCGACTGGAACGACTGGGACCCGGAGGCCCTGCCGATGGAGCCCGCCGGCGACGGCGCCTGGACCCTCACCGTGGACCTGCCGCCGGGGCCCCACCCCTACGAGTTCGTCGAGACCGCCGCCTGGGACTACGGCGGCTACGAGGGCTGGACCTGCGACCCGGAGGCCGCCTTCATCCAGTGCGACGACGGCGCCTACGCGCCCGGCGACCCGAGCTGGAACCACGACTGCGCGCCGAGCACCGACACGGCCTGCAACAGCATGGTGATCGTGCCCGACTGCTCGAAGCCGCGCATCGAGGTCACGGCGGTGGACATCGATCGCGCCGGCGGAAGCGTGCACGTGGAGGCCCGCGCCGTCGCGAGCCTCGCCGGCGGCGAGCTGAGCGGCCGGGCGGTCCTCGACGGCGAGGAGATCGCCGGGGCCTTCGACGGCGCCACCTTCGTCGTCGACGCCGACGGCCTCGCCCCCACCCGCCACACCCTGCGCCTGTACCT
>WGAH01000628.1 GCA_015489145.1 Deltaproteobacteria bacterium | reverse complement strand
GGGTACTCCTCGGGGCGCGAGACCGGGCGGGTCACCGGTGGCTGCGAGTCTGGTTGGTCCGGTAGTGTAGGGACTTCGACCCGCGACCGTCAATGGAAAGGGTTTCCCGGCCGCGCGGAACGCGGTCCCCTATCGCGTCGGCGGCGCGCGGGCTCCGGTCCGGCGGGAATCGGCGGGGAGCGGGAAGGGCGGGCGCCCCGGTTCCCGGGTTGCCGGCGGGGCCGACGGGATTAGGGAGCGGCCGCGCGGACGGGCGCGCCGGGCCAGCCTCCCCGGCCTCCGCCGGCCGCCCCCCGGAGCAGCGCATGGGTTTCCTCGACTTCTTCACCGGCGGCGCGGAAGGGCAGCTCAAGCGCCACGTCAAGCGGGTGCGCAACCTCAATGCCCAGGCCGAGGACCGCCAGGCCAGCGCCTACTGGCTGGCCGAGAACGGCAGCGAGGAGGCGATCTTCGGGCTGCTCGGCCGCTTCGGGGTCACCTACGAGCAGGGCATGAAGGACGCCCAGGAAAAGGAGCTGATCCGCGACCTGCTCCTCGACCTCGGGCCCAAGGTGGTCGAGCCGATCAAGAAGTGGGTCCGCAAGAACCAGGCCTTCGCGATCCCCCTGCAGGTGCTCGAGGAAATCGAGGGCCCCGGCGCCGTCGTCGACGTGCTCCTCGACATGATGGGACGCGAGGTCGACCCCTTCAAGCCCGAGAAGAAGCGCCAGATCCTCATCAAGCTCGCCGAGTACCAGGACCCCCGCATCACCGAGCGGGTGCCGGCCCTGCTGCACGACTTCGACGAGGGCGTGCGCTACGCCGCCGTCGAGGCCCTGCTCGCCCAGGAGGACGAGGCGGCGGTGCGCGCGGAGCTCGCCCAGGCCCTCGCCAACCGGCAGGAGGAATCCAACCGCCTGCGGGTGCGCATCGCCGAGGCCTTCCAGAACCGGGGCTGGAAGCTCGAGGGCGAGCAGCTCGAGGCCGTGCGCGAGCGCCCGCCGGTCGGCTGGGTGGTCGAGGGCGACCGCATCAAGCCGGCCTGAGCCGCGGCCCCGCTGGTCGGGCCTACCAGAGGTAGAGGTCGTCGTCGTGGCACTCGCCGGCGGCGAGCTCGTCGCAGGTGGCGTCCCGGATGCAGCGCTTCATGGCGTGAAAGGCCTCGCTGAGGTCCGGGTCGTCCCAGGTGTCGTCGTAGAGCTGCTGCTGGCGCAGGCAGTAGTCCTCGCAGTCGGCGAGGCGCTGGCCGTCGATGTCGAGCTCGTCGGAGCAGCTCAGGACCTTCTTGCAGCTCTGGCGGCAGGTGGGGTCGCAGCCGGCGCCGAGGCCGGCGGCGAGGCCCGCCGCCAGCGCGAGCGGGAGGATGCGCGCGGCGCGGAGCATCGCGCTACCAGACCGGGGCGCAGTAGCCGCCCGAGCCGCTGGCGCAGTCCTGGGAGGCGCTCTGGCCGAGCTGGCAGCAGGCGGTGGTGGCGACGCACTCCATCCAGGCGGCGGCCTGCTTGTCGTTTTCGAGCTCGACCGACTCGTTGGCGGGGGTGTACTCGTTGGGGTCGTAGTCGCCGAGCTCGCCTTCCCGGTCGAGCGCGTTCTCGCACTTCTCCATGCAGGTGCTGATCAGCTCCTCGCGCGTGAGGCCGGCGCTCTGGAGGTTGCACTCGTCTTCCTGGTAGAGGCGGTTGCAGGTGCTCTGGCAGGTGGGGCCGCAGCCGGCGGTCGCCAGGGCGGCGACGGCGGACAGGGCGAGGACGAGGCGGGCGAGGCTGGCGCGCATGACGGGTCCTGGCTCGGGGGGCGAAGCGCCGGGAGGGTAATCGTTCCCGGCCCGCGCCGTCAACGCGCCGGCGGCGGCGCCGGCCAATGAGCGCCGGCCGACCGCCGGCATTCTCGCAGGAGCGACGTCGCCCGGCTTCCTCCAGGGGCGTCCCAGCCCCTCCTTCCCGGGCCTTGGGACACTTCGGGACAACCGCCGTCGAGGTCGCCGTACCCCGGCGGGTCGGCGGCGATCGCTCCGCCAGGAGCGTGACGACTACGGGCGAATCGCCGGGTCGCCCCGCGAAGGGCCTGCTGCGAACCGGGGGGATCGCGAGCGCGGGCGGGATCCCGACCGCGGCGAGCGCATCGCGGCGGGC
>WGAH01000627.1 GCA_015489145.1 Deltaproteobacteria bacterium | reverse complement strand
TCGCCACCTCGGCGGCGGCCTCGGTCTCGCCGTCGGGCAGGGCGGAGGAGCCGGAGATCACGTAGAACTCGCCGGAGCTGGCCCCGCCGCCGTCGGCGCCGGTGGCCCCGACGAGCAGGTCGGCGGTGCCGTCGCCGTCGAGGTCGCCGAGCGGCGCCAGGCCCGCGCCGAGCCAGTCGGAGCCCTTGGCGCCGGTCCAGAGGTGGTCGGCCTCCGACAGGCTCCAGGCGTCGCCGGCCGCCGCCGAGCCCACCCCGGCCCCGCTCAGGAAGTAGACCGTGCCGGCGGCGGTGGTGGCCTCGTCGCTCTTGAGGGCCCCCACCGCGAGGTCGTCCACGCCGTCGCCGTCCATGTCGCCGGTGCCGGCGACGGTGTAGCCGGCCCGGGCGTCGCCGGAGGTGCCGAGCAGCGTGAGGGTGGCGTCGGAGAGGATGGTGTCGCCCGCCGAGATCGGCCCGAGCAGCACGTAGGCGGCGCCCTCCAGCCCCTCGCTGCCCGCGTCGTGCTGCCAGGCCCCCACCACCAGGTCCGGCACGCCGTCGGCGTTGAGATCGCTGCCGGCGGAGAAGGCGAGCCCGGCCCGGTCGTCGGGGTTCTCGCCCACGATGCGGGCGTAGGCGTCGTCGACCACCAGCTCGCAGCCGGTGCTGCTGCCGTCGCAGTCGTTGTCGAGGCCGTCGTCGCAGATCTCGGTGGCGTCCGGGTTCACCGCGGCGTCGCCGTCGTCGCAGTCGCTCGCGTCGGTGACGTAGCCGGTGGGGATGTCGCAGAGCCGCGTCTCGCCGGAAGCGTCCCCGAAGCCGTCGCCGTCGGCGTCGGGGTAGACCGTCACCACGTCGAGGGCGTCCGCGCCGTCCACGGTGCCGTCGCAGTCGTTGTCGACGCCGTCGCAGACCTCGTCCCCGCCGGGATACGCGGTGGGATCGGTGTCGTCGCAGTCGGTGTCGTCCGCGACGTAGCCGGCGGGCTGGTCGCAGAGGGACAGGCTGTAGCTGGCCGAGCCGTAGCCGTCGTGGTCGTAGTCGATGAACCACTCCGGCGCGTCGACGGGCGCGTCGTCGACCTCGCCGTCGCAGTCGTCGTCGATGCCGTTGCAGGTCTCGTCGGCGTCGGGGTGGACCTCGGCCGCGGCGTCGTCGCAGTCCTCGCAGGCCGCGTAGCCGTCGCCGTCGGCGTCCTCGAAGCCCACCGAGCCGTCGCAGTTGTAGTCGGTGGGATCGGTGCAGTCCGTCTCCTCGGCGCCGGGGTGGACATCGGCCGAGGTGTCGTCGCAGTCGTCGTTGTTCGCGACGTAGCCTTCGGGCTGCCCGCAGGAGCGGGCGGTGTAGTCGGCCGAGCCGTAGCCGTCACCGTCGGCGTCGATGTACCAGGTCGACAGCACGCCCTCGTCGATCTCCCCGTCGCAGTCGTTGTCGATGCCGTCGCAGGTCTCGGTGCGGTCGGGGTGGGCGCGGTCGTCGGAGTCGTCGCAGTCGATGTTGCTCTTGTAGCCGTCGCCGTCGGCGTCGCGGGCGCAGCCCGCGAGGGCTCCGAGCCCGATGAGGAGGAGGGAGAGGTGGGTTCGTGTCATGCTGGCCTCCGCGCGCATCGTCCATCGTTACCCGGATGAGCCGCCGTCGCTCGGGGTGTGTCGTCCCGAATTGTCCCGAGGACCGCGTCGCCAGCGGTGGATTGCAGCATTCCCCGTCGCGGAGCGCGAAACCCGCCGGCCGGGGGCCGGGACGTGATAGGCTCCCGCCCATGACGAGCGAATGCGTCGTGCTGATCCTCGACCTGGACGGCTCCGGGGGCGAGGTCGTGCTCTCCCAGAGCTGGCCCCTGCACCTCCGGCCGGTCACCGTCGGCCGGGCGCCGGCCAACGACCTCGTCGTCCAGAACGAGCACGTGAGCTGGCACCACGCGATGTTCTGGTGCGAGGGCCCGGCGGTGTGGGTGCGCGACCTCCAGAGCCGGAACGGCACCTTCGTCGACGACCGCCGGGTGGACGGCGCGGCCCGCGTCGAGGACGGCGCCGTGGTCCGCCTCGGCCCCTCGGCCACCCTGCGCGTCCGGATCGAGGAGCACGTGGAGTCGGGCGGCGTCCCGCGGGCCTGGGCGGTCGAGGACCTCGGCAGCGGCGCGCGCTTCGTCGTCCAGGGCGATCGCTTCGTCATCGGCGGCACCGGGCGGGCCGACCTGCGCCTCGACGGAGGCGGCGACGCCGAGGCGACGCTGATCTTCCACCCCAACGGCGAGGTCTGGCTCGGCGAGGACGAGCAGGACGGCCCCCTCGAGGAAGGCGAGGTCTTCGTCGTGGCCGGCCGGCGCTTCCGGGCCGTGCCCCTCACCGGGGTCCACGAGCCCACCTCGACGGCCGAGGCGGTCAGCCGCTACCCCTACGAGGTCGAGGCGCGCCTCGACGGGCCCACCGGGCCCGAGGCCATCGTGCGCGACCGGGCCACCGGCCGGGAGCACCACGTCTCCGCCGACAACCGGGCGGTCCTCCTCTACCTCCTCGCCCGCGGCTTCCAGGCCGACCAGGGCAGCCCTCCCGACCGCCGGGGCTGGCTGTCCGACGCCGAGGTGGCGGTGGGCATCTGGGGGCGCCGCAGCGTCGAGGGCGATCCCAACCGCCTGCACGTCCTCGTCTACCGCCTCCGCCGCGAGCTGAAGGCCGCCGGCTTCGACCCCTGGTTCATCGAGAAGCGGCGGCGCTACATCCGCGCCCGCCTCGCCGCCGCCCGCCTCGCCTGAACCGCGGCGTCGCGCTCGACCGAACCCCCGCGTGGGCGGTGGATCGCTCCAGGTCGGGTGGATACGGGTCGGAGCCCCCCAGGAACCTGGAGTGATCGTGATGAAGCCCGTCGAGCACCTGTCCGCCGCCCTCCTCCTCGGTCTCGGCCTCGCGGCCTGCGGGGGCGGCCAGAAGGACCAGGCGAAGAAGGCCGCGCCCGCGGCCACGGCCAACAAGGCCGGCAAGGGCGGCAAGGCCGTCGCCTCCGAGCCGCCGACCCCCGCCCGCGACAAGCTCCCCCCGGGCGAGGCCGACACCCTCATCCTCTCGCAGGCCTGGTTCTGGAAGGACGCCAGCGGCAAGCCCAAGCCCGGGCCGGCCCGCCTCCAGATCTGGCGCAAGTCCGCCGAGGGCTGGAAGGCCTACCGCGTCGAGGACGCGGATTCCAACGTGTTCCACAAGACGATCATGCTCGACGGGGCCAGCTTCCTGACCATCGGCGGCGAGAAGGCGATGCTCAAGAAGTGGACCTGGACGGGCTCGGACTGGAAGGACGAGCTGCTGTGGACCCGCGACTGGGGCGGCAAGTTCAACCGCCTGCGCGACATCGAGGTGGGCGACGTCGACGGCGACGGCAAGGACGAGTACGTCATCGCCACCCACGACAACGGGGTGGTCGCGGTCTACAACCCGCCCGAGGACGGCGGCCAGGCCCAGGTGATCGAGCTGGGCGCCAAGCCCGACACCTTCGTCCACGAAATCGAGATCTGCGACGTGGACGGCGACGGCAAGCTCGAGTTCTTCGCCACGCCCTCCGACCGCAACAAGGCCAACGCCTCCCAGGAGGGGCACGTCACGATGTACCGCTGGGACGGCAGCACCTACCAGCCCACCGTCGTCGACCCGATGGGCAACACCCACGCCAAGGAGATCCTCTGCGCCGACATCGACGGCGACGGCAAGGGCGACCTGTTCAGCGTGCTGGAGGCCGAGACCGACGACCGCAAGCAGGTGGTCAAGCCCGTCGAGATCCGCCGCTACTTCCTCCAGCCCGACGGCAGCTTCACCCACGAGGCCGTGGCGACGATCCAGGACCGGCAGACCCGCTTCCTCATCGCCGGCGACTTCGACGACGACGGCACCCAGGAGCTGATCGCCGCGGCGATGAAGACCGGCCTCTACTTCATCGACCAGCAGAAGGGCGACGACGGCAAGGTCACCTGGCCGATCTCGCGCATCGACCAGGTGAGCAGCGGCTTCGAGCACGCCACCACCGCCGCCGACCTCGACGGTGACGGCAAGCTCGAGGTCTACGTCGCCGCCGACGACCAGCGCGAGCTCAAGCGCTACACCTGGAACCCGGAGCGCAAGGCCTTCGACAAGCAGCTTCTCGGGCGGCTGAACGACGCCACGATCACCTGGGGCATCACCGCGACCCGCTTCTGAGCGGGCCGGGCGCTCAAATGCGCCGGTGGCGCCACCCTCCCCGGGCGAAGCGGGCCAGGAGGGCGGCGCTGACGACGCCGAAGTGCACCAGGGGCGCGGTCCAGGCGCCGGTGATGCCGGCGGCGCCGGACAGGAACCAGGCCAGGGGCACGAAGAGCAGCCAGGAGGAGGCGAGGAGCAGCGCCATGGGGAAGGCGGTGTCCCCGGCGCCCTGCAGCGCGCCGCCGGCGGTCATCTGCGCGCCGTCGAGCACCTGGAAGCCGGCGAGCATGGGCAGGATGCCGAGGCCGGCGGCCACGACGCCGGGGTCGTCGTTGAAGACGGTGAACAGCGGGGCGCCCACGGCGAGCATCGCGCCGCCGGCCACCAGGGTGTAGGCGGCCGACAGGCGAATGCAGGTCCAGCCCGAGCGGCTCGCGAGGTCGGGCTGGCCGGCGCCGAGGTAGTTGCCGACCAGGGTGGTGGCGGCGCGGGCCACGCCGCTCACCGGCATGAACGAGAAGCTGAGGACCTGGATGGCGATCTGGCTGGCGGCGAGCTCGTCGGTGCCGAGCCGCCCCATCAGCGCCATGAACACGCTGAAGGAGCCCATGTCGCCGAAGTGCTCGGCGCCGAGGGGCAGCCCGACCCGCAGGAGGCGGCGGGTGGCGTCGAGGCGGAAGCGCCAGGCCCGGCGGGTGCCCCAGGCGGCGGCGAGGCGCGGGCCGAGGAAGCGGCCGGCGAGGAGGGCGAAGCCGACGAGCTGGGACGCCGCGGTGGCGATGCCGGCGCCGAGGGTGGTGAGGCGGGGGAAGGGTCCGAGGCCGAAGATGAGGACGGCGTCGAGGCCGATGTTGAGGAGGTTGCTCACCACGGCGACCCGCATCGGGGTCTTCACGTCGCCGATGCCCCGGAAGAAGGCCTGGAGGGTGAAGGTCGCGATCGCGAAGAAGGCGGCGGTCATGCGGGCGCGGGAGTACCGGAGGCACTCGGCGATCACGGCGGGATCGGGGCGGGCCAGCGCCAGGATCCAGTCGAAGCGCCAGGCCGCGAGGGCGAGGATCGCGGCGGCGCCGGCCGACAGCCACAGCCCCTGCCAGGCGAAGACCGCGGCCTCCTCCCGGTCGCCGCGGCCGCTGGCCTGGCTGACGAAGGCGTTGGTCGCGGTCACGAGGCCGACGAAGAAGGTGTAGAGGGTCCAGATCAGCACGCCGCCGAAGCCCGCGGCGGCCATCTCGACCTTGCCCACGCGGCCGAGCATCATCGTGTCGGCGGTCCACATGGCGGTCAGCGCGAGCTGCCCGACGATGGTGGGCCAGGCGAGGCGCCAGGCCTCGCGCACCGAGCCGGCGCGGGCGCCGGGGACCAGGATGCTCGGCGGGTTGGGCGGCATGGCGACGGGTCCTATCGCGGGGGGTAGGCTGCGGGGGATGCCCGCCCTGCTCCCTCCCGCCCGCGCCTGGCTGCGGCCGGTGCCCGACGCCTACTGGCGCTGCCTGCGACCCGGCGGCCCGGCGCCGGACGTGGCGCGGGCGCGGGAACAGCAGCGGGCCTACGCCGAGGCGCTGGTTGCGGCGGGGGTGCCGATCGGCTGGCTGCCCCCGGAACCGGCGAGCCCCGATGCCTGCTTTCCCGAGGACGTGGCCGTGGTGGTGGGCGGGCGCGCCCTGGTGGCGCGATCCGGGGCGCCCGCCCGGCGGGTGGAGGCCCGGGGGGTGGCGCCGGTGCTCGCCCGGACCCACGAGGTGCGGGTCATGCGGCGCGGCACCCTCGACGGCGGAGACGTGCTGCGGGTGGGCGGGCGGCTGTTCGTCGGCCAGGGGGGGCGCACCGACGCCGAGGGCCGCCAGCCCCTCGGCTGGCTGGGCCTGCCCGTGGTGCCGGTGCCCGTGCGCGCGGGCCTGCACCTGCGCTCGCGGGTCTCGCCCCTCGGGCCCGACCGGGTGCTGGTGGGTCCGGGGGCGGACCCGGCCCCCTTTCGCGCGGCGGGGCTCGCCGTGGACCGCGCCGAGGAGCCGGAGGGGGGCAACGTGCTGCTCCTCGGCGCCGGGCGGGCGCTCGTCTCGGCGGCGGCGCCGCGCACCGCCGAGCGCCTCGCCCGGGAGTGGGCGGTGACCGCGATCGACATCTCCGAGTTCCACCGGGGCGACGCCGGGCTGACCTGCCTCTCCCTGCGCGTCCCGCCAGCCGACGGCTGG
>WGAH01000626.1 GCA_015489145.1 Deltaproteobacteria bacterium | reverse complement strand
GAGCGAGGCCGAGGTGGCCCTCGCCCGGGAGCGCGGCTGCGCCCTGGTGGGCCTCGGCCCGACGGTGCTGCGCGCCGACACCGCCGCGGCGGCGGCGCTGGCGCTGCTCGGCTGAGCTAGTCTTCCTCGCGGTCCTCGCGGCGGCGGCGGCGGGCCGCGGCGAACAGGCCGAACAGGGAGAAGACCGGCAGCGCGGCGGCGGCGCCGGTGTCGGCGCTCGACGAGCCGCCGCAGCCCTTGTCGTTCTCCTGGATGACCTCGTCGATCGTCGTGGACACGGATTCCGGGTAGACCCAGATCTCCTCGAAGTCCCAGTCCTGGTTGCCGTCCGGGTCCATGACGATCACCGTCACCGAGTAGACCTCGCCCTGGGAGCCGGAGGGCAGCTCGTCCGGCGCCTTCCAGGTGATGCTCTGTCCCGAGGGGTTGTCGATGGCGGTGTGGCCGAGCTCGGTGAGGTCGGCGTCCTCCTGCCAGAGGTAGGTGAGGGGCTGGCCGTCGGCGTCGTAGGCGTAGACGGTCATCGTCGTGCTCTCGCCCACGCCGATGGCGGACTGGGACATGCGGATGCCGCCGACGATGATCGGGCTGCTGTCGGTCTCGATGCAGCCTTCCTGCTGGTCCTTCAGGCCGTTGCAGTTGTTGTCGATGCCGTCGCAGATCTCGGTGGCGGCCGGGTTGATGTCCGGGTCGGAATCGTCGCAGTCGTTGTCGGTCTCGCTGAAACCGTCGCCGTCGTCGTCGTAGAAGGACGTGCCCTCGTCGATCGTGCCGTCGCAGTCGTTGTCCTTCATGTCCGAGATCTCGGGGGCGTTCGGGTAGGTGTCGGCGTCGGCGTCGTCGCAGTCGCCGTCCACCTCGGTCACGCCGTCGCCGTCGTCGTCGGAGCCCTCGGTGCCCTCGTCGATTCCGCCGTCGCAGTCGTTGTCCTTGCCGTCGTAGATCTCGGCGGCGTAGGGGTAGACCGTCGGGTCGGAGTCGTCGCAGTCGTAGTTCGCGGTGTCGGTGGGATCGTCGTCGCCCCAGCCGTCCCCGTCGTCGTCGGAGTCCGGGAACTCGGCCATCCACAGCACGGTGGTGGAGGCGTAGGCGCGGTTCTCGGACTGGTCGGTCACCTGCACCTTGAGGGTGTCGGTGCCGGTCTCGAGGTCGTCGATGGGGATCTCGACGAAGACGTGGCCGCTCTCGTCGGTGGGGGTGCAGTCGGCGATGCTGCCGCCCTCGTTGAGGTAGCTCTTGACCTTGCAGTAGAGGGTGGTCGCCGGCTGGTTCTGGTCGAAGACGTTGATCTCGAGCACCAGCGGGTCGGCGGAGTTGTGGAGGTAGCCGACCTCGGGGCTGCGGATCGCGACGGTGGGCGGCTTGTTCTCGGGGTCGGTGCCGTAGTTGCCGCGGGCCGAGACCGTCACCTCGGGGGTGTCGGGGTCGTCGGTGGTGACGGTGATGTCGCACAGGGCCGGGTCGAGGTCCACGGGGGTGAAGACCACGTCGAACAGCGTGGACTCGCCGGCCTCGAGGGGCCGGTCCGTCACGAGCTGGCTGAGGTCGAGGCTGAAGGCCGGGTCGCAGTCGTCGGCCAGGGTGGGCTCGGAGACGGCCAGCTCGCCGTCGCCCACGTTGAGGATGTAGACGTGCTCGCTGCTCGTCTCGCCGACGTAGTGGTGGCCGAGGTCGACGCCGGGCGACTTGACGACCACGTTGCCCTGGCCGCGTTCCGAGACGCCCTCGAGCATCACGACCTTCTTGATCTGGTCGGGGTCGCGGTAGTAGGCCGGCTTGGCGTTGCCCTCGACGTCCTCGGTGGTGGTGGTGACGGCGAAGGCCGCGTGGACCTCGCCGACGGTGACCGGCGAGAAGGTGACGTTGATCGGCAGGGTGCAGCCGGCGTCGAGGACGGTGACCTCGCCGCTGGCCGGGCCGGTGCCGCCGGTGTCGGCGCCGCCGCCGCCGCCGCCGGTGTCGACCGGGGTGCTGCCGGTGTCGGTGGCGACGCTGCGCGCGCTGCTGGCCTCGCCCTCGTCGGGGCAGAGGATGCCGTTGGGGTTCCAGGCGAGGGAGAAGTTGTCCTCCATGCCCTCGGCGAGCAGCTCGATGGACTCGATGCCCATGGGCAGCTCGCCGCCGTTCTTCAGCACGACCTGGCGCGTGGCGGTCTCGCCCCACGACACGGTGCCGAAGTCGACGCTGCTGCTGGACAGGTCGGCGTCGGGCAGGGCCCGGGCGACGATCTTGGCGTCGTTGCCGGTGGTGCATCCGACGGCGCCGACAGCGGTCAGCAGGGCGATCGCGCGCGCGGCGGCAGAGCGCATGAGGTCCTCCAGGGTCGCGGGAGCCGGCACACCAGGGGGGCGCGTACCCGGAGTTTGTAGCCGCCGTGGGGCGCCGGTGTCAATGCGCGCGCCGGCCGGGCCGCGACCTCCGCGGCGGCGCGCGGGGCGGGGACGGGGTTCAGCCGTCGAGGAGGTGGCCGCTCTTGAGGCGCTTCGTGTCGAGGTAGCGGGCGTTGTGCGCGTTGCGGGCGGTGATGACCGGGATGCGGCCGACGACGGGGACGCCGTGCTTTTCGAGGCCCTCGACCTTGCGCGGGTTGTTGGTGAGCAGGCGCACGCTCCGCACGCCCAGCGCCTTGAGGATGGCGGCGGCGACCTCGTAGTCGCGCAGATCGTCGGGGAATCCGAGGGCGTGGTTCGCCTCGACCGTGTCGAGGCCGTCGTCCTGGAGCGCGTAGGCGCGGATCTTGTTGATCAGCCCGATGCCCCGGCCTTCCTGGTGCAGGTAGATCAGCGCCCCGCGCTCGGCGCGCCCGAGGAACTCGAGGGAGGCCTCGAGCTGGTCGCGGCAGTCGCAGCGGAGGCTGCCGCACACGTCGCCGGTGAAGCACTCGCTGTGCAGGCGGACGGGGAGCGCCTCGGCGCCCTCGATCCCGCCCCGGACGAGCACGGCGTAGTCCTGGCCGTCGAGGTGGCTGTGGAAGCCGAGGATGCGGAAGGTCCCGAAGCGGGTGGGCAGCGCGGCCTCGGCGGCGCGGCTGACCGGCGACAGGGGCGCGATGTCGTCGAGCGTGGCGGTCTTCATGGCTCAGCCGTCCTCTTCACCGGCCGACGGGGGCGGCGATGACGGGGCGCCACGCCGGCGCGGCCCTGCTTCCTACTCGGTTCAGGCGCCGCGTCAACCGGCGGCGGGCGCCGAACACGGCGCGGCGCCGACGGTCGGGGGACCGCCGACGCCGCGAGCGCTGCCTGGGCGGGCGCTACGAGTTGAGGGCGTCCTTCAGGCCCTTGCCGGCCCGGAACACGGGAATGCGGCGGGGCGGCACGAGGATCTCGCTGCCGTTCTTGGGGTTGTGGCCCTTGAACTGGCGGCGGTTGGAGACGTTGAAGGTGCCGAAGTCGGAGATCGTGACCTTCTCGCCGCTGACGAGGGCCTCCTGGATGGCGCCGACGATGATGTTGATGTAGTGCGCGGCGCGGACCTTGGGGATGTTGGCCTGGGCGGCGAGCTTCTCGGTGAGATCGGCCTTGTTCATGCTTCACTCCTCTTTGTGGGTTGGGGTTGAGATGGTAATTCTGGCAAAAACCTAAAACACGATCTGTCGATGAGAATTCATCCGTCGGGGTTTTCGTGAAGCGGTCAACGCCAGGATAACCATCAAAGGTCATGTTGTCGAGACACCACGGCGGGAAAACGTTGCACCGCGGCCGCGAACGGGTGGGGTGCGGATAACAAGAAACGAGCAACTCCAAAAAACTACAAGCCGTGCGAACCGCCCTCCCCGCGGCTCCCCGGAGCCGGACGAGGCGCGGCATCGCCGTCGAGGACGGCTTCCTGTTCGGGTTGGGGCGCGAGGGAGGGCGGCGCGGCCGGCGCCGCCGGGCCGCGCGAATCGCTGACCTCGCTCAGGTGTCGGCGGGGGAAGCCGGCCGGGCCGGATCGGCCTGGAGCAGCGGGTTGTGGACCCAGCCCCCCCGGACGTGCAGGGCGCGGGGCAGGATCTCGAATCGCGCCGGGAGCCGGCCGGGGGTCTCGCCGTCGAGGTCGACGGGGGTGCCGGCCCCATCCCCGGCCGGGCGGACCTCGACCCGGGTGGCCCGGAAGCGGCGGGCGCCGGGAAGGGCCTCGACGCGGCCGTCGTAGAGGTGATGCACCCGGGGGAGCTGCCGGCGCAGCGGGCTGGGCTCCAGGAGCACGCCGTCGAGGAGCCCGTCGTGCATCGTGCCGCCCCGGCCGACCCACATGCCGCCGCCGCACCAGGCGCCGTTGGCGACGAAGCAGCTCAGCAGCTCGCCCTCCCACGCGCGCTCGGCCCCCGCTTCGTCGCTCCAGGCCATCGCCACCCGCGCCGGGCGGTAGCCGAGCACCGTGCGAAGGGTCGCGGCGAGGAACACCGCCCGCCCGCCCCAGCGCTTGTCCATGCGGTTGGCGCGGGCCACGACCTCGCCCTGGGCCCCGAAGCCCGCGACGTTGATGAAGGGCTCCTCCCGGGGGCCGTCGTCGGTGCTCACCGTGGCCAGGCCGGCGTCGGTGGGCAGCGAGATGCCGGTGGCCGCGATCCACAGGGCCTCGTTGAGGCGTCGGGGCACGCGCAGGCTCCGCACCAGGTCGCCGCCGGTGCCGATGGGGATGACGGTGAAGATCGCCTTGGGGCGCTTGCCGCCGGGTTGCACCAGCCCCCCGACCACCTCGTGGGCGGTGCCGTCCCCGCCCACGGCGGCGACCAGCTCGAAGCCCTCGGCCTCGGCCTGCCGGGCGAGTTCGGAGGCGTGGCCGGGCCCCTCGGTGACCCGGAGCTCCCAGCGGGCGAAGGCCCGGTCGGCGGCCCGGCGCAGGGTGTCGAGCTCCCGCCCGGCGCGGCCGGCCCCGGCCTTCGGGTTGACGATGAGGCAGATGCGCTCCAGCTCGTTGCGGGCGCCGCTGCCCTCGGGGCGGTGGAAGCGGTTGGGCATGCCGAGCTGGCTCATGGGCGCTCCTCGTCGGGGGCCGGTTCGTCGGCGGCGAGCAGCCAGTCCACCGGGTCGGCGACGGCCGCGCCGTGCGCGCGCAGCCAGCCGGCGCAGTGGGCGTCGGCGGCCAGGGCGGGGGGCGGCTCCTCGTCGGGGCCCGCGAGGAGGGCGAGGGCGGCGTCGAGGTCCCGGGCGAAGCGGCGGCCGAGCTCGGCGGCGTGGTCGGGGTGGTGCGCGGCCAGCGGGTCGCGCGCCCCGCAGCAGGCCGGGGTGCCGGGCACCGCCTCGCCGGGAAGCGCCGGGCCCCGGCAGGTGTGGACGGGCCGCCCCT
>WGAH01000625.1 GCA_015489145.1 Deltaproteobacteria bacterium | reverse complement strand
CACCCCGCCCGACCGGTGAGTCCATGATCCCCATCCTCCTCGTCTCCGCCGCCCTCGCCGCCCAGGACGTCCAGATCCACACCAGCGACGGCCTCGACCTCCACGCGCGCGCCAGCGTGGTGGAGGGCAGCGACAAGGGCGTGGTGCTCGTGCACATGCTCGGGCGCAACGGCGGGGACTGGGCCTACGTGGCCGAGCGCCTCGAACACGCCCACATGAGCGTCATCGCCCCCGACCTGCGGGGGCAGGGCGACAACCCGGACATGGAGCTCACCGCCGAGGACTACCCGGCGATGCAGCGCGACGTCGAGGCGGCGGTCGCCTGGCTGCGCGAGCACGGCGCCACCGAGGTGAGCTGCGCCGGCGCCGCCCTGGGGGCCAACCTCTGCCTGCGCGCCGCCGCCGACGACCCGGACATCGTCAACGTGGTCATGCTCTCGCCGGGCCTCAACTACAAGGGGGTCACGGCCGGCGACGCCATGGCCCGCTACGGCCTGCGCCCGGTGCTGCTGGTCGCCAGCGACGACGACCCCTACGCCGCCCGCTCGGTGGCGGTCCTCGAGAAGCAGGCCCTCGGGCAGGTCCACACCGAGATCCTCGAGCGCGCCGGCCGCGGCACCAAGATGCTCAACCGCTCCCCGGAGCTCGAGGGCGTGGTCACCTCCTGGCTGCGCGGCACCTTCCAGCTCGCGAGCGGCGAGCTGGTGCTGCCCAAGCCCGCCATGCCGGTGGACCCGGGCGAGGTCCACACCACCGGGCGCAAGCTCGACGCCCACAAGTAGGCCAGCCGGCCGGGGGCCGGCGCTCCTCTCACCCCGGGTGGCGGCGGCGGAGCATGTCGGCCCAGGGCTCGAAGACCTCCCGCGGGCGAAGGGGGCCGGGCCGCCAGCGGTCCTCGGTGGAGACCGCGAAGCCGAGGCTCTGGTCGCGGCCCAGGCTGCCGTGGGTGCCGACCTGCCCGCCCCGCAGCCGCGCGGCGACGTGGGTGAGGGTCGGCGACACCGCGAAGCCGTCGGCCATGCTGAACAGCACCTGCGCCGGGTGCTCCACCAGGTCGGTGAAGCCCTCGCGAAGGCGCGGCGGGGCGTAGGGGTAGGGGTGGTCCCAGGTGGCGGCGAGGAGGGCGTCGTCGTCGATCCACCCCTGGAAGGCGGCGTAGCCGAGGGGGTCGCCGTCCACGGCCTCGTAGCGGGTGCGGCCCGCCTCCCAGTCGATGCGGGCGCGCTCGAGGCCCGAGCGCACCGCAAAGACCTCGCAACCGTCGCCCTTCCGGCCGAAGGCCACGTCCACGCCGGGAACCTCGGCGATGGCCCGCGCCGCCTCCGCCGCCCGCTCCGGCGCGCACCAGGCGGCCCCGCCCCCGACCTCGCCCACCGGCGCCATGAGCACGCCCTCGGGAAGCGGCCCACCGGGCCGAAAACCCGCGAGCTCCAGGTGCTTCTCGATGCGCTCGACCTCGGTCGCCTGGAGGGGCTGGAAGCGGAAGCCGTGGTCCGAGCAGAGGACGGCGCCCGGCCGCACCCCCTCCTCGGCCTCGAAGCGGTCCCGGAGGCGGTCGACCTGCCCGAAGATGTCGGCCAGCGCCTCCCGCAGGGCCTCGCGCCCCTCGAAGTGGGCGACGCCGTCGGTGGCCGACAGGTAGCCCAGCCAGGCGCCCCGCTCCTGGTTGAAGCGCCACCGCACCCAGCGAGCCTGCCCGAAGCTCAGGGTCTCGGCGAACAGGTAGATCGCCACCTCGTCGACGCTGGTGCGCGGGCGCATGCGGTAGACGTCCATCGGCGAGGCGTCGTCGACGATGCCCCCGCGCACCGTCCAGGTGGGAGGGTGGACGTAGCGGGACTCGTAGCCGTGGGGCCGCAGGTGGGTGACGCCGCGCACCAGGGCCGGCACCGCGACGTGCGTGAGCGAGGGAAAGACGCTCACCATCGGCCGCGGCTCGGCGAAGCCGGGCATGCCCCCGTCCCGCCAGAGCCCCCGGGCCAGGTCGAAGGGAATGGCGTCCACCACGAGAAAGAGCATGGGGCGGGAAGCGTGCATCCGTTCACCCTATCCCGGGCGGGATCCGCCCGCGGCCGCAAGGCTCACTCGGGGAGGTAGCCCAGGGCCTGCAGCTCGCCCCGGACCTCCTCGTCGAAGCCCTCGATGGCCGTGCCGCCCTCGAGGGGTTCCGGGACGACGGCGGCGGTGGCCTCGAC
>WGAH01000624.1 GCA_015489145.1 Deltaproteobacteria bacterium | reverse complement strand
CATCACCACCACGGCCGAGCCGCTGAATCCCCACGTCTTCACCGTGGCCCGCAGCGCTTTTTGCAGCTTCTCCTGGAGGGGCGGCAGCCGGTCGGGCCTGTGGCCCTTGACGACCAGGACCAGGCGGGCGTCGACCGTGGCGAGATCCATCGACGCGAAGGCACCGGGAAGCTCCTCGCTGGCGCTGCCGGGTCGGCCCAGGCGCGCGGCGATGACCAGGGTGAGCGCGTTGACGAGCTTCTGCCGAACCTCGTCGATGAACTCGTCCAGCCGTTCCCCTGAATCCGGACTCGGCGAGCTCGACTTCGCCTCGACCACCCAGAGCTGGGGCGGCCTCGAATCACCTCGGAGCCAGGCGAATTCCGCGATCTTCACCCCGTGGGGCCGGATCGCCTTGTAGGCAGCGCTCTCCTCGACTCGAAAACACCGCCGGGCGTCGAACGGCCCGAAGGTCATGCCCGATTCTTCAATCTTCACCGTCATGAGACCGCCATCTCGACTTCTTCCTCGTAGAGGCGGATCGATTCGTCGATGATCGGGTTGTCCGGCATCCCGTCGCGCAGGTTCGCGCGGATGGCTCCATCCCGACCGAGCGACAGCACGGGAATCGACAGGGCGTTCTCCTGCGCGACGAGGTAGAGCTTCTTGACGACGAAGTACGAGTGGCTGGCCAGGAAGAACTGGATGCCGGCCCTGGAAAGCGTCGCCACGATGTCGAGCAGGTCCGAGATGGCCCGGGGGTGCATGGCCGACTCGGGTTCGTCGAAGAACACGATCGACCTCGGGGTCAGCGTTCGATTCCCCAGCAGGGTGTCGAGGATGCCGATCTTCTTGACGCCCTCGGCGGTGACCCCCATGGAAAACCGCTGGTTGCCGGTCTTGAAGACCCACTCCCTGCTCCGGGCATCGTAGGCGACCCGCCCCTCGAACATGGCTTCGAGCCTGCGCCGGGACTCCGCGAATTCCTTGTAGTTCCTTCCCCTCGTGCGCGGCTGCTGCAACATTCGCGCGAGGTCGTAGTACGTGTCGTCAAAGCCGAAGACCTTGTCCCGTTCGCGTGACGACAGGATCACCTGGTGGAGCGAGAGCACCTCCTTGGCCGGCAGGAACACCGAGTCGTCAGGACGCGGTTCGACGTGGTTCTCGATGGAGGTGATCTGCTTCGCGGTGGCCCTGCCGAACTCGTATCGAAACGCGCGGTCGTCGAAGACCATGCCAAAACGGAGCGGACCGGACGCCCCCTTGGACACCAGGTCGCCGACCTTGTCCTCCTGAAAGGTCCAGTAGAGCTTGTCGAGCAGGATTTCCGCCGCGGAGCGCCTGTCGTCCCCCCGCTTGTGGGCTTCCAGCGTCTTGACGGCCGTGTAGAGCGCCTTGAGCAGGAAGGTCTTCCCCGAGCCGTTCTCGCCGAGCACCAGGTTGATCGCCCCGAGATCGTCCCATTCCAGCTCCTGGAGCGGCCCGAAGTTCCGGAGGGAGACGCTGTCGATCATGGGGTGCCTCGATGGTTCCTGGTCGCTGGACTCGACCCGCTCGCGGGCCTCGGCCCTGTCGTCGACGCCCCGGAGTATACCGGGTCCCGCGCCCCTCCCCTGGGGCGCCCGCGGCGCCGGGCGCCTATGATCCGGTCGGGAAGGTCGTCATGGAAGCCGCGCTCTACCTCGTCGACACCTTCAGCCGCCGGCCCTTCGCGGGGAACCCGGCCACCGTCGTCGTGCTGCCCGGCCCGGTGGACGAGGCCTGGTGCCGGCGCGTGGCCGGGGAGCTGGGACGGCCGTCCACCGCCTTCGTCTGGGCCGCGCCCCGGCGGGAGGAGCGGGACGGGGTGGCCGCCTTCGCCCTGCGGGTCCACGGCCCCCGCGGCCCGGCGACCGGGTGGAGCCACGCCACCCTCGCCGCCGCCCACGCCCTGTGGGAGGACCGCCTCGTCCCGCGCCGGTCGCGCCTGCGCTTTCGCGGCCCCGACGGCGAGGTTCACGTCGGCTACGAGCGTCCCTGCCTGGTCCTCCGCCTTCCCGCCGGTCGCGCCGAGCCCATCGCGCCCCCGGCGGGCTGGCAGGGGTGGCTCGACGCGCGCCCGGCGGCCTTCCTCGACGCGGGCGGGCGCCCGGTCGCCGTCTTCGAGGACGAGGCCGGCCTGACCCGCGCCGCCGTGCGCGTCGAGGCGCTGGCGGAGGCCGGGCCCGGTCGCCTCGTGCTCACCGCCCCGGCCGACCCCACCGGCGGCGACGGCGCCGCCCCGGGCTACGTGCTGCGGGTGTTCGCCCCGGCCGTCGGCATCGAGGAGGACGCCGCCAGCCTCGCCCCCCACGCCTTCCTCGCCCCGTGGTGGGCCGCGCGCCTCGACGCCGGCGAGCTGCGGGTGCGACAGCGCTCCCCCCGCGGCGGTCGCGCCCGGGTGCGGGTGCGCGCCGACGCCGTCGAGGTCCTCGGCGAGGCGGTCACCATCGCCCGCGGCCGCCTCGGCGCCTGACCGCCCCGGGGACGCCCCGCCCGGCGCCGGGCGTTACGCTGCCGGCATGTCCTGGCTGCTCCTGCTCCTCGCCGCCCCGCTGCGGGCCGACACCTGCCTGGCCTGGGGGCCGCTGGAGCACCACGACCTCCCGGGCCAGCCGACCCTCGAGGAGTCCTCCGGCCTCGCCGAGCTGCCCTCGGGCGTCCTCGCCACCGTCGAGGACTCCGGCAACCCGCCGGCGATCCACCTGTTCACCCGCGACGGGCGCTTCCTCGGCACCAGCCCGGTGCGCGGCGCCGAAAACGTCGACTGGGAAGCCCTGGCCGCCGGCCCCTGTCCCGGCGGCGAGGGGCGCTGCCTCTACATCGGCGACATCGGCGACAACAAGCGACGACGCGACCACGTCGCCGTCCACCTCGTGCCGGTTCCCTCCCCCAACCAGCCCGTCACCGTGCGCGCCACCTGGAAGCTGCGCTACCCCACCGGCCCCCAGAACGCCGAGACGCTCCTCGTCCACCCGCGCACCGGCCGCGTCCTCGTCGTCACCAAGCGCAAGGACGGCTGGGCCGACGTCTTCGGCATCCCCGTCGGCGCCGCCCCCGGCGACCGGATCCTCACCCTCGAACCCCTCGGGCGCATCGAGGTCGGGGCCTTCGCCGCCCACGGCAGCCGCAAGGTGACGGACGGCGCCTGGGACGCCGACGGCGACCGCCTCGTGCTCCGCACCTACACCGACGTGTGGCTCTGGCCCGAGGACCCCTGCGCCGACCTGCCCGCCTTCGACGCCGCGCCCACCCGCCTCGACCTCGGCCGCATGGTGCAGGCCGAGGCCGTCGCCTGGCTGGCCGACGGCGGGCTGGCCGCCACCTCCGAGGGCGCGCCCATGCCCCTCGCCATCCTGCCCTGCGCCCGCCGGGGCGCGGTCGAGGCGACCTGCCCCGCCGCCCCCTGAGCCGCTCCTACGGCCGCTCGCCGCCGGCGAAGTCCGGGTCGCACATCGTCGGCGCATCCTCGCCGTGGGCGTCGTTGCCGGCCAGCTCGTTGGTCGCGGCGAGGTCGGCCCAACCGGGCACCGCGTCCTCCGGCGGCGGGCAGGTGCCGTAGCCCCAGGCGAGCACCCCGGCGATGTGCCCGGTGATCGCGTTGTCCTCGATGACCGTCCCCACCGAGGCCGAGGGGTAGGCGCCCTCCTCGTCGGTCACCATCACGCCCACGCCCTCGTAGTTGTCGCGAAAGGTGTTGGCGCGCACGGTCACGTCGGCGCTGCCGTCCACCCACACCCCGGCGTCCCAGTAGTTGTCGACGGCGAGGAAGAAGTTGTCCTCGGCGAGGTTGGCCTCGACGGTCATCGGGCCGCCGTCCTCGACGAGCATCGCCCCGCCGCGGTTGCGCCGGATCGTGTTGCCGCTGAGCGTGCCCGAGACCTCGAAGGTGTTGATGCCCGTGCCGAGGACCGCGCCGCACAGCACCGGCTCCAGCAGCGGGCCGTTGTCCTCGAACAGCGAGTCGGCCACCGTCACGTCGGCGGTGCCCACGAAGTCCACGCCGAAACCCTCGCCCTCGCTGTCGCGGTCCGCGTTGCAGCGCCCGTTGTTCCGCACCACCACGTCGCGCACGGTGATGCCGCTGCCCTCCAGCGCGTAGATGCCCTCGTTGGTCCAGTTCTCGACGGTGAGGTTCTCGATCACCACGTTGTGGCTCTCGGTGAAGCCCAGCGCGAAGCCCCGCCACTTCTCGCCGTCGAGCACGACCTCCTCCGGGTCGGCGCCCTCGCCGCGAATCGTCACCGGCTCGCCGCCGGCGCTGCCGAGCATGCCCACGATCACGCCGTCGCCGGTGTAGGTGCCCGGCGCGAGGTGCACGGTCTGCCCGGGGCTCGCCCGGCACACGGCCGCCGCCACCGTCGCCAGGGGGGCGTCGGCGGAGTTGCCGGCGGCGTCGTCGTCGCCGTCCGGCGCGACGTAGATGTCGGCGCCGGAGACGGTGCCCTCCTCGCCGGGAAAGCAGCCGACCACCCCGGCGGCGCGGGTGCCCCAGTCGCCGAGGTTGCGGACCTTGTCGGGCTTGTCGGCCTCGTCGCAGAGCCACTCCGCATCGTCGTCGACGATGCCGAGCTCCTCGGGGAGCGCCACCGGCTCCACGTCGCACTCGAAGTCGCCCCAGTCGATGCCTCGGTGGCAGGCGGAAACCAGGAGCAGGAAGGGGGAAAGAGCGAACACGGTGCTTCCTCCGCGCGGCGACCGGCGGCCCCCATGCTACGCACGGGGGGGCGGAATCTTCAACGCCCCGGCCGATCACCGTCGGGACCGGGGCGGGAGGGCGCGCCGGTGCCGGAGGGGGCCACCCGCCTCGCCGTCGCCGGCCCGGTGGACTGCCGTTCGACCCCACTGTGTCGACACAGATGGCCCGAGTGCGAGTTCCGAGAAACAGAGAGGCGGTCAAC
>WGAH01000623.1 GCA_015489145.1 Deltaproteobacteria bacterium | reverse complement strand
TCCGCAGCGCGCTCGGCGCCGGGGTGGACGCGGTGGTCGTGCCGGTGCGCCGCGGCAAGGGCCTGAGCCCGGTGGTGCAGCGGGTCGCGATGGGCGCCGCCGAGGAGGTCCCGGTGGTGCGCGAGGGCCTCTCCTCGGCGCTCGCGACCTTGCGGCGGGCGGGGGTGCGCGTGGTGGGGGCCGACATGGACGGCGAGCCCTACTGGCGGGTGCCGATGCGCGGCCCCCTGGCGCTCGTGCTCGGCGGCGAGGACAAGGGCCTGAGCCCGACGCTCCGCAAGCGCTGCGACGCGGTGGCGGCCGTGCCCCTCCGGGGCGGGCTGGACTCCCTCAACCTCAGCGTCACCGCCGGCATTCTCGCCTTCGAGAAGCGCCGGCAGGACGCCGCGGGCTGAGCGCCGCGCGGCGGCCGGGGCGGGGCAGGAGGCGCCGAACCGGGTAGGAGGAGCGTCCCCCGCCGGGGCAGGGAGGAACGGGAAGCGCCGTGCAGTACCTCGTCGCCGTGATCATGATCGGGCTGCTCGTGTTCGTGCACGAGTTCGGCCACTTCATCGTCGCCAAGGCCGTGGGCGTCGAGGTGCGGGTCTTCTCCATCGGCTTCGGCCGGCGGCTGGTGGGTTTTCGCTGGCGGGGCACCGAGTACCGCCTGAGCCAGCTCCCCTTCGGCGGCTACGTCCGCATGGCCGGCGCCGACCCGTTCGGCTACGACGACGAGGAGGAGCCCGAGGACCCGGAGCGGGCCTTTTCGCGTCGGCCGGTCTGGCAGCGCCTCGCCATCCTCGCCGCGGGGCCCGGGGTCAACCTCCTGCTGCCGTTCTTCGTGTTCACCGGGCTGCTGCTCCTCGGCGAGCCGCAGCCCGACGTCGAGATCGGCAGCGTCGACAGCGGCACCCCCGCCGCCGAGGCCGGGGTCCTGCCCGGCGACCGGGTGGTGGCGGTGGACGGCGAGGCGGTGGGCACCTGGGGGGCGCTCGCCGACCGGGTGGCGGCCCTCGGGGAGGGCGATCACCGCCTCACCGTCGAGCGCGACGGGCGGACCCTGGAGCTGCCGGTGCGCCTCGACGCCGAGGACGTGGCCGCCATCGCCGAGGACGTGCACGCCTTCGGGCTCACCACCGTCCGCCCCTCCTCGGTGGTCGGCGTGGACGACCCGGCCTCGCCGGCGGGCCGGGCCGGCCTGCGGAGCGGCGACCGGGTGGTGGCGGTGGACGGGCAGCCGGTGGACGACTGGCTCGACCTCGACCGCCTCCTCGCCGCCGCCGGCGAGACGGCGGAGCTGCGGGTCGAGGGCGAGGACGGCGAGCGCACGGTCACCCTGCGCCGCGACCCGGCCTGGACGCCGTGGTCGGCCGACCCCTCCCCGGCCGAGCGGTGGGGCTTCGTGCCCGCCTCGCTCATCGTGGCCGAGGTCGCGGCGACGGTGGGCGACGACTCCGGGGCCTTCTCCGGCTGCCGGCCGGCCGCGGTGAAGCCGCCGCCCTCGCCGGCGATCCAGGCGGGCATCGAGCCCGGCGACCGCTTCCTCACCATCGACGGCAAGCCCGTCGAGACCTGGAACGACGTGCTCGCCGGCGTGCGGGCCTCGATGGTGGGCGAGGGCGAGGAGGCGACGGCGCGGCCCGTCGAGCTGGTGATGGTGCGCCGGGGCGCGCGGGTGCGCTTCGAGGTGACGCCGCGGGTGATCAAGGACACCGACGCCTACGGCCGCTACTACTACCGGCCGCTGCTCGGGGTCGGCGGCATGGGCTCGCTGGTCTCGGGGCCGCAGGTGCGGGTCTACTACCCGCTGGGCGAGGCGGTCTCCCGGGCGGCCGAGGAGTCGCTGCTCACCGCCGGCTTCGTCCTCGAGCAGCTCGGCAAGCTCGCCACCGGCGAGGCCGCGGTGCAGGACAGCCTCGGCGGGCCGGTCGAGATGGTGCGCCAGGCCGGGGCCGCCGCCGCCCAGGGGGCCTTCGCCCTCGCCCGCCTCCTCGGGGCGCTGTCGATCTCGCTGGGCATCGTCAACCTGCTGCCGGTGCCGGTGCTCGACGGCGGGCAGATCCTGTTCGCCGCTCTCGAGGGCGTGCGCGGGCGGCCGGTGAGCGTGGTCTTCCGGGAGCGCGCCCAGCAGGTCGGCGTGCTGCTGCTGGTGCTGCTCATGCTCTCGGTGCTGGTCTTCGACATCAACCGCGCCGTGCAGTCGATGGGGCGATGAAGGGCGCGCGGTTCCCGGACCCGGCGCCGCCGCGGGCGGTGCTCGCCGTCGACGCGGCCGGTCCCGTCGTGGGCGCGGCGGTGTGGCGGGCCGGATCGCCCGAGCCCGCCCACGTCTTCGAGGAGCGCATCGTCCGCGGCGCCGACGCCCGCCTCGTCCCCGCCATCGCGGCCATGCTGCCCGACGACCTCGACCTCGTGGCCGTCACGGTGGGGCCCGGGGCCTTCAACGGCCTGCGGGTGGGCCTCGCGGCGGCGCTGGGGGTGGCGGTGGCTCGCGGCGTGTCCGTGGCGCCGGCCTCCAGCCTGCTGGCGCGGGCGGCGCTGGTCGAGGCGCCCCGGGTGCTCGCCGTGCTCGACGCCCGCAAGGGACGGCTCTACGGCGGCTGGTTCGCCGGCGGCCCGAACCCGCGGCCCCTGGGGCCCGAGCTGGACGCCGAGCCGGAGGCGGTGCTGGCCGCCGACCCGGGCGAGGGGGCCTTCGTGGCGGTGGGCGAGGGGACGCGCCTGCTCGCCGAGGCGGTGGCTCGCGCCGGCGGCGCGGTCGCCGAGCGGCCCGACCGGAGCCCGGCCCCGGCCCTGGCCCGGCTGGCGCTGGCGGGCCTCCTGGAGCCGGTCGACCCGGCCCGGGTGGGGCTCCGCTACCTGCGGCCGGGGGTGCGGCCCCGGCCGGAACCCGAGGAGGCGAAGCGATGAGCGACGGCATGGTGGTCGCGGTGGTGGGCGCGAGCGGCAGCGTGGGCCAGGACCTCGTCAGCCTGCTCGGCCGGGGCGTGCTTCCCGTGGGCGAGCTGCGGCTGTTCGGCGGGCCGACCCGCCGGGTGGCGAGCCTGGAGGTGGACGGGCGGCCGGTTCCGGTCACCCCCCTGCCGGCGGACCCGGCCGAGAGCCCGTTGTTCGAGGACGTGGACCTCGCCTTCTTCGCCACCCCTCCCGAGGTGACCCGGGCCGCGGCGCCGGCCCTCGCCGAGCGCGGCGTCGCCGTCATCGACATCGGCGGCGCCCTCGCCGACCGCGCCCCGGTCCTCGTGCCGGCGGTGGGGCCCGGCGACCTCGACCGCTTCACCGAGACCCGCATGGCGAGCTCCCCCTCGGCGCCGGCGCTGGTGCTCGCCACCGTGCTGGGTCCGCTGCTCGGCCTCGGGGTGGCGGCCTGCCGGGGCACCGTGCTCGTCTCGGCCGGCCTCGCCGGGCGGGCGGGGGTCGAGGAGCTGTCCTCGCAGGTGGTGGCCCTGTTCAACGGCCAGACGCCCCCGCGGGCGGTCTTCCCCACCGGGCTGGCCTTCGACCTCGTCGGGCAGCTCGGCGGGGGCGCCGCCGAGAGCGGGTGGACGGAGACCGAGCTGCGGGTGGCCGCCGAGGTGGCGGCGGCGACGGGGCTCGCCGGCCGGCGGCTGGCGGTGGGCCTGGCCATGGTGCCGCTGTTCGGCGGGCTCGCGGCGGCGCTGCACCTCGACTTCGAGGGTCCCGTCGAGCTCGAGGCGGTGCGCGCCGCCCTCGACGCCGGCGAGCGCCTGCGCCTCGGGGATCCGGTTCCCGGCCCCCGGCGGCTGGTGGGCAAGGCCGACGTCTACGTCGGGCGCCTGCGCGAGGACCCCCTCGGCGAGGGCGTCCACCTCTGGGCCGCCGCGGACAACCTCCGCGCCGGGGCCAGCGCCAACGCCGTGGGCATCGCCGCCCTCCTCCTCGACGAGGGGCGGCTGTAGGGTCCGGTGCGACAGCCTGTCAGCGCGTCGGGAGCGGGGGGGCCGGGCCGCGCGGGCCCCGGCGTGGTACGAAGCTTGCAAGTTCTTGCGAGGAGGCGGCGCCCGGGCCGTCTCTGGCCCTGGAGTCACCGGCCCTGGAGGTCGACCATGCTGATCCCCGCGGTCCTCGCGGCCCTGCTTCCCGCCCGCGCCGCCGAGCTGCGGGTGGCCGACGTGATGAGCGTGGGCACCGCCGTCACCGAGGTGGTCCCGACCGGCGACGGCCGCTGGGTCGGCGCCCTGGAGCAGGGCTCCGGCGAGATCCGCATCCTCGACACGTGGACCTGGAGCGAGGTGGGCATCACCCCCTGCGGTTCCGCCGGCGTCGGCGGCCTGGCCCTCTACGAGGGCGACGACGGAACCCTGCGCTTCTACGCCGGTTGCGGCGACGGCTCGCTGGCCTGGGCCGAGTGGGACGGCGCGGCCTGGCTCGGCGGCGACGCCCCGGTCGCCCTCGACTCGGGGCCCGTTCGGGGGCTGGCGGTCTACGACGGGGTGGTCTACGCGGTGACCGACCCCGCCGACGGGGAGGGCAACCCCGAGATCCACACCTACGACATCGCCTCGGAGGCCGTCGACGGCATCGACGGCTTCCCCTCCACCCTGGGCCTGTCGGGCTACGCCGACTGCGCGGTGGCGGGCAGCGTGCTCATCGTGTCCACGGGCGGTGACAGGGTGTCCAAGGTCGACCTGACCACCGGCAACGCGACGCAGCCGACCACCGTGGTCGGCGCCGCCGACCTCACCGACGTGCTCACGGTGCCCTCCTCGGGGCGCATCTTCATGGCCGGCGGCGGCAGCGGCGTCATCGAGTACCAGACCGGCGCCAACCTCACGAGCATCTCCATCGGCACCGACGACGGCCTCGTCGACGTGACCGCCCTGGGCCTCGACCCGGACGAGTCGCTGCTGACGGTGGCCGACGCCTCCCTCGGCGAGCTGCTGCTGTTCGGCTACGACGGCGGGCCGAGCAGCGTCGAGACCGACGCCGCCGCCTTCCCGGAGGAGGGGGTGGGCGAGGTGACCGAGATCGCCGGCCTCGACGGCTACGCGGTCGCCGGAACCGACGGCGGCGACCTGTGGATCCTCACCGACCGCCCCTGGGTCGAGGCCGGCGGCCCCAGCCCCTCGTCGGCGGTGGACGGCGAGACGGTGAGCCTGGCCTTCTCCTCGGACACCGCCGGCACCTGGTCGGTGCGCCTCGGCGCCGAGAACGACGACGACGGCACCGTGCTCGACTCGGGCGAGATCGAGGCCGGCGGCACCGCCGAGGCGAGCTTCACCGTCGACGACGCCTTCGTCGAGGGCGACAACCTCCTTCGCGTCGTCGTCGAGGACGCCGAGGGCCTGACCGGCCACGACGTCGCGGCCCTCACCGTCGACAACCCGCCGGGGCAGGTCGTCCTCGACGCCGACTCGGTCGGTTACGGGGACGCCCTGATCAGCCTGTCCTTCGCCGGCCTGGAGGACGCCGACATCGACCGCTACGTCGTCTACCTCACCGTGACCCCCTTCCTGGCCGAGGACTGGCCGGAGGGGGGGCCGGATTTCGACGGCGACGACCCGGTGGACGCCCCGGTCGAGGTGCCCCCGGGCGAGCCCGGCGCGACGGTGTCCACGACGATATCGCCCCTGACCAACGGAACCACCTACTACCTCGCCGTGCGGGCCGTGGACGCGGCCGGCCAGGAGGGACCGATGAGCGACGTGCTGAGCATCCGACCCCTCGCCACCTCGAGCGCCGCCGAGCTGGCCGGCGAGGAGGGCGGCCTGTGCGGGACCGCCCCCTTCGGCGGGCTGTTCGCCCTGCTGGGCGGCCTGGGCGCGGCCCTGCGCCGCCGCCGGAGCCTGCTCGTCCTCGGGCTGGCGGCGGGGATCGCGCTCCCGGGGCGCGCCCGGGCAGGCGAGGGCGCCGAGGTGGACGTCCGAAAGGTCGAGGGTCACGGCACCTTCGGCCTGCGCTACGGCCCGGTGTGGCTGGCGGACGACAACATCAACGCCGTGTTCAACCAGGGCGGCCACCAGGTGCTCTGGATGGAGGCGGGCCCGACGCCGCTCAGGCAGCTCGAGTTCACGGCGGGGCTCGGCTTCTTCCAGGAGCTCGGCTTCCAGCTCGGCGAGGACGGCACGCAGTCCGCCGAGCACGACATGCTCACCGCCTGGCCGGTGACGGCGACGGCGCGGGTGCGCCTCGACTTCTTCGACGAGCAGTTCCTCGTCCCCACCGCCGAGGCCGGAGGCGACGCCTGGCTGTGGCGCGAGAACTGGTACGTCAACCCCGACGTCGGCGGCGAGAGCGCGGTGAGCGGCGCCAAGTACGGCTGGCACTACGGCGCCGGCCTCGAGGTGCTCCTCGACCGTTTCGAGCCGGCGCGGGCGAGCTGGCTCCAGACGCGCACCGGCATCGACGACAGCTACTTCGTCGTCGCCTGGCGCGGCCAGCAGGTCGGCGAGTTCCAGCAGGGGCTCCGCTTCACCGGCGACTCCCTGAGCTTCGGGCTGCGCCTCGACTACTGATCGAAGCGCCGGGGGACCCGCCGCCGGCGCGACCGGGAGGACCGCCGATGCAGGGCGAGTGGCTGTGGCGCCTGCGCCTGTCCTGGCTGGGCACGCGCTACGTCGGCTGGCAGCGCCAGCCCAACGGCCTGTCGATCCAGCAGGTCGTCGAGGAGGCGCTCTCCGACATCCTCGGGGGGCAGCGGGTGCGGGTGCACGCCGCCGGGCGCACCGACGCCGGGGTGCACGCCATCGAGCAGCTCGCCGCCGTCAAGGTCAAGCGCGTGCGCCGCGAGGCCCACGAGCTGTGGCGGGGCCTGAACGCCCGCCTGCCCGACGACATCGCCTGTCTCGGCGTCGACCCGGCGCCGCGGGGCTTCAACCCGCGCGGCACGATCAAGCTCTACCGCTACCGCATCCTCAACCGGCCGACGCGCTGCCCCTTCCGCCACGACCGGGCCTGGCACCTCCGCGAGCCCCTCGACGCCGAGGCGATGGCCGCCGCCGCCCGGCCGCTGGTGGGGGAGCACGACTTCACGAGCTTCCGGGCCTCGGGCTGCACCGCGAAGCACCCGGTCCGCACCCTGCTCGGCGCGGCGGTGCGCCGCGAGGGCGAGGAGATCCACCTCGAGTTCGAGGGCAACGGCTTCCTGCGCCACCAGGTCCGCATCATGGTCGGCGCCCTCGTCGAGGTGGGCGCCGGTCGCCGGCCGGTCGACTGGCCCGCCGAGCTGCTCGCGGCGCGGGACCGGCGCCTCGGCGCCCGCACCGCGCCGGCCCACGGCCTGTGGCTCGTGCGCGCCCGCCTCCCGGACGAGCCGGGATCGCCGGCGACGTGAGGCGCGCGGGCCCGTGCCCTGGTTCGCCGGCCTCCCCGGCGGCTAGATCTCCTCGCTCGCGTCGTCGAGGGGCAGGTCGGCGGTGGGCTCGTCGACCTCCTCGGTGACCGGGTCGTCGAGGACCGGGGCGGCCTTGGCCGGCCGGCGGCTCGCCTTGTACTGGGACAGGATGGCGACGCGGGGATCGGGGGCGGGGTTGTCGTTCTGGTCGGC